>CAJGDT010000001.1 GCA_904502265.1 uncultured Barnesiella sp.
GCCACAGCGATGCAAAGATACAATTTAATATCCAAAAAAACTAAAGAATTTCTTAAAAACACATTATAAATTACACGCCTATGCGAGGCTTATTCTCTATGGTGCTGATATAGTGCTTGAATGGGGTTGTTCATTTTTTGTTTTTTCTTTTAAATGGTCGAAGTTGCATTGGCTGACAATGAGTATGCCGAATGTTATTCGGTTGATGTCGCTGATGTTTCTTGGATCGTTTGTGTCGATAAATGTGTGTATGCAGGGGTGCTTCTCGATGAGTTTTAGGAGTGAAATCTCTGTCTCTAACAGCTCGTCAATGTCGGGCAAGGGTGTGCGATGAGCGATGTTATCGGGGGTGTTGTGTAGGAGTATCAGTAGTCGTGGTACTTGTGATAGTAGGGGGATGGATGCGACAATGTGTTCTTTGCCATCGGGTGATAGGGAGGTGTAATAGCTCTCGCTGACCGGTGCTTGTGGTAGGTAGTCGAGTGATGAGTCGATAGTGCCGTTGTCGTTGATGCATATGATGGCGCAGTGAAAGGGTGTGTTGTGATGCGAGTGATTTCTGTGGGATGTGTCGGTGGAGTGGTGTAGAGTGCAGTGTGAATGGGGTAGCTTGAGTGAGTACAGCGAAGCACTCTTTTCGGCGCTGCCAATGCTTAATATGGGGTGTATTGAGGTGGGGTGAATGTGGGCTGTTTGGAAGAATGGGTGTTCTTCCCATTTGCTGTGTTTTTGGATGCTGTGAGGTGCAAAATATTGTTCGTTTGTTTGGTAGAAATTTACCTCTTTCCAGATGGGATTATTGGCATGTTTTTGTTGCCAAAAGTCTAATAATTTTCGCCCCATTTTTCCTCCCGGAAGAGCTAAGGAAAATCTCTTTTTGGGTCTATAAAGTTTGCTCTCGATAATGACTTCGGGGCTGTTTATGGAAGAGCCTATTACTTGCTCGCGTGTAATGAATCGGGTTGATGCTATGTGCTTGAATAGCTGTTGTGTAATTCCTTCAAGAGCCTCTTCCAGATTGTGGTGTTCGTGTCGTTGATGCATGATGAAAATGTGTGTGGTTTTATGACTTTTTTGTCCTATAGTATAAATACATTTGTGGGGCATTTTGTTCCATCTATTTTGCGAAAAAACACCGACTTTATATGCCTTGATTTCTACATATAAAGCCGGTGCTTTTTTACAATCATATAACCTAATATTTCAACTGCGTAATGTTGCGGTTTGTGCGTTTCCGCATCACTGCGTGTGCCGTTACAAACCGGGATAATTGCGAGAATAATCTTGTCAATTATCACATTGCAAAGATAGGTGTGTTTGGACTATGTGTACAATAGCTTGATGTAGTGATTTTGATAAGAGTCCTTACCAATAAATGATTAGTGAGGGTGAAAATACGGCAATTTACACTTGAGCCTTTTGCTTGTTTTTGTAATGTGTTGATATTTATGGAGATTGCGTGCCTGATAAATTGTTGAAAAATTCTTCTATTATTATTGTGTAAAAGCTAATAAAAATTACTATTTTTGCCGACACATAACGAAAAAATTAAGCAATGACAACAGAGAAAAAAATAAAGACCGCGTTAGTGTCGGTTTTTCATAAAGATGGTCTTGATGACATTATCAAAATGTTGCATGCCGATGGCGTGGAGTTCCTCTCTACCGGCGGTACACAATCGTTTATAGAATCATTGGGTATTCCCTGCAATGCAGTGGAAGACCTTACCGGTTATCCCTCAATATTGGGTGGTCGCGTAAAAACCTTGCACCCCAAAGTATTTGGCGGTATCCTTAATCGTCGCGACAATGAGACGGATGCAGCTCAGATTGCCGAGTATGAGATTCCCTCAATCGACTTGGTAATTGTCGATTTGTATCCTTTTGAGCAAACTGTTGCTTCGGGCGCTGAAGAGGCTGCGATTATCGAAAAGATTGATATAGGTGGTATCTCGCTTATCCGTGCTGCTGCCAAGAACTTCAACGATGTGGCAATTGTTGCATCGAAAGGTCAATATGGTATCTTGCTTGATATACTCAAACGCAATGGTGCTAAGACTACACTTGAAGATCGTCGTTTGTTGGCTCGTGAGGCTTTTGCTGTTTCGTCGGGTTATGATAGCGCTATCTTCAATTATTTCGATGGTGGCGAAGGTTCTACCTTCCGCGCTGCTGTTAATGGTAACAAAGCCTTGCGCTATGGCGAGAATCCTCACCAAAAGGGCGCTTTCTATGGCGACTTCGACGCCATGTTTGAGCAACTTCACGGTAAAGAGATTTCGTACAACAACTTGCTTGATATCGATGCCGCTGTATCGTTGATAGCCGAGTTTGACGAAACAACATTTGCGGTACTCAAGCACAATAACGCTTGTGGTATTGCATCGCGCGATACAATCCTCGATGCGTGGACAGCAGCACTCGAGTGCGACCCTGTGTCGGCTTTTGGTGGCGTGCTTATTGCCAACCGTCCTATTGACTTGGCTACTGCCGAGGAGGTAAACAAGATTTTCTTTGAAGTAATTATCGCTCCCGAATATGCTCCTGAGGCATTGGAAGTGTTGAAACAAAAGAAAAATCGTATTATCCTTGTTCAAAAGCAACCCAATACCACAACCAAGCAATATCGTTCGTTGTTGGGTGGCGTGTTGGTACAAGATCGCGACTTGCACACTGAGCAACCCGAAGAGTTGCGTCAAGCAACCGAGCGCGCTGTTGATGCCGACCGTATTGCCGACTTGCTCTTTGCCAACAAGATTGTGAAGCATAGCAAATCGAACGCTATTGTGCTTGCCAAAAATCGTCAACTCTGTGCCAGTGGTGTAGGTCAAACATCTCGCGTTGATGCATTGCGCCAAGCTATCGAGAAGGCTCATTCGTTCAACTTCGACCTCAATGGCGCAGTGATGGCTTCTGATGCATTCTTCCCCTTCCCCGACTGCGTAGAGATTGCGCACAAGGCCGGTGTTGATGCTGTGATACAGCCTGGTGGTTCAGTACGTGACCAAGAGACTATTGACTATTGCAATGCTAATAACATCGCGATGGTAATGACCGGTATTCGTCATTTTAAACATTGAAAACTAACTTTTAAAACAAAACAGAATGGGACTTTTCTCATTGACACAAGAAATAGCTGTCGACCTTGGAACTGCCAATACCATTATCATCCATGATGGTAAGATAGTGGTAGATGAGCCCTCGGTTGTGGCACTTGAGAAGAAGACTGAGAAACTCGTAGCAGTGGGTGAGAAGGCTCGCCAAATGCACGAAAAAACAGCACCTCATATTACAACTATCCGTCCTTTGCGTGATGGCGTTATTGCCGACTTCTATGCTGCCGAGCAAATGATACGCGGTATGGTGAAGATGGTAAATCCTCAACGTCGTTGGTTTACTCCCTCGTTGCGCATGGTTGTATGTATACCTTCGGGTAGTACCGAGGTAGAGATACGTGCGGTGCGTGACTCGGCCGAGCATGCCGGTGGTCGTGATGTGTATATGATATATGAGCCCATGGCAGCTGCTATCGGTATTGGTATAGACGTTACGGCTCCCGAGGGTAACATGATTGTGGATATAGGTGGTGGTAGCACCGAGATTGCTGTAATCTCATTGGGTGGTATCGTTTCTAACAAGTCTATCCGTATAGCCGGTGACGACCTTACTGCCGATATTCAGGAGTATATGCGTCGTCAGCATAATGTGCGTATTGGTGAACGTACTGCCGAGTTGATCAAGATTAATGTAGGTTCGGCACTTACCGAGTTGGCTGATCCCCCAGAAGATTATATTGTGCATGGTCCTAACCAAATGACCGCATTGCCTATGGAGATACCCGTATCGTACCAAGAGGTGTCGCACTGTATTGAGAAATCTATCTCAAAAATTGAGGCTGCAGTGCTCAGCGCCTTGGAGCAAACTCCTCCTGAGTTGTATGCCGACTTGGTGCGTAATGGTATATATTTGGCAGGTGGTGGCGCATTGTTGCGCGGTCTTGACAAACGTTTGACTGACAAGATTGGTATTACCTTCCATATTGCCGATGATCCTTTGCACGCTGTTGCAAAAGGTACCGGTGTGGCATTGAAAAATATCGATGAATTTAACTTCTTGATTCGATAATAAGCAGAGCTAATATTACCCCGAGTTACACACTTCGCATGTGAAGTTGTGTAACTCGTTGCGGTAAAATAAAGAACGACTACTCGATGCGCAATCTTATAGACTTTCTTATCAAACATCACGCTTGGATATTTTTTATATTCTACGTAGTGTTGAGTTGTACATTGCTTTTTTCGTCAAATCCTTACCAGCGAAGCGTATTTTTCGGCTCGTCAAATAGAGTCGTATCGCAAGTGTACGAAATGACCGATGCGGTATCGGGCTACTTCGGGCTTCGTAAAGCCAATGAGGAGTTGTTGATGCAAAATGGTGAGTTGGCTATGGAAAACTTGCAGTTGCGCCGTCAATTGCAACGATACAGCTATGCGGCCGCTGCCGATTCGCTTGCACAAAGCGACCCCATGTTGCAACAGTATGACTTTGTTTTGGCTCGAGTTATCAATAATAGCGTGAGCCATCTGGAGAATTATATAACGCTCGATAAAGGTCGTGCCGATGGAGTGGAACCCGAAATGGCCGTGGTGGACCATCGTGGTATTGTGGGTATTGTCAATGTTGTTAATGAGCATAGTTCGGTAGCAATATCGGTGCTCAATACCAAATTGCATGTGAGTTGCAAGGTGAAAGGAACCGATTGTTTCGGATCGTTGGTGTGGGATGGTCGCAGTGCCGCCTATGCTGTGCTTGAGGAGATGCCTCGCCACGTTGAGTTTGTACCAGGTGATACGATTGTTACAAGTGGTTTCTCGGCAGTATTTCCCGATGGCGTAATGGTGGGCACAATACATGACTATGCCAAGCAGAAGGATGACAATTTCTATGCTATGCAAGTCAAACTTTCAACTGACTTTACCCAGCTGGGTGTAGTACGTGTTATTCGCAATCACACACAAGACCAACAGCAATTGTTGGAGAAGGAGGCTCGTAAATGAATATTAATCTGTTGCGCGAAATAGGTATAGCGCTGATATTTGTATTGTTGCAGGTATTGGTATTCAATCAGATACACCTCTTTGGTGTGGCTGTTCCTTTGGTGTTTATATATGTTATTTTTCGCATGCCGTTGTCTCTGTCTACAGCGTGGTTGCTTACAGCCTCGTTTTTCTTGGGGTTGGTTGTAGACATTTTCAGTAATACGCCCGGCATGAATGCATTGGCTTGTACAATATTTGCCTTTTTGCGTCGACCTGGTTTATCGCTATACCTTCCCCATGGTAGCGATTACGTGGCCGAAGTACCATCGATACGAGGCTTTGGTATGTGGCTTTATGTGCGTTATTCGCTAACACTTTCATTGCTTTATTGTGTATTGTTGTTCTCAATAGAGTCGCTCTCGTTGTTCGACTTTCCCTATCTGCTCATGCGTATAGTGAGTAGCACACTGCTTACGTTTGTACTTATTCTTTGTATTGATAGCTTGAGTCAAGGTCGTGAGAAAAGATTATAATCTTGAAAAGAGAAAGTATGTTATTGCTACAGCCGTTGTTGCGATTGTGGTAATCTATATTGTGCGCCTATTCTCGTTGCAAGTAGGTGATAATGACTATAAACGATTTGCCGATAGTAATGCATTTCAGCGAAAAGTGCTTTATCCGTCGCGTGGCTTTGTGTATGACCGCAATGGCGAGCTGTTGGTTTATAATCAGCCGGCCTATGATGTGATGATGATACCGCGCGAGATGCGTTCGCTCGATACGCTTGATTTTTGTAATACGTTGGGTATCGATCTTGAGCAGTTCAATCGTTATATTGCTGATATGAAGGATCGTCGCAAGAATCCCGGCTACTCAACTTATACACCACAGGTTTTCATGACGCAACTTTCGGCTCGCGATTATGGTCGACTGCAGGAAAAGTTGTATCGTTACCCCGGTGTGTATATCCAAAACCGTGTGCTTCGTGAGTATAGTCGTCCTATTGCGGCCAATGTATTGGGTAACATTCGCGAGGTATCACCGTCGGATATAGAGCGCGACGATTACTATCGTCGAGGTGACTACACTGGCGACCTGGGTGTGGAGAAGTCGTTTGAGGATGTATTGCGTGGAGTAAAAGGCGAGGAGATACTTTTGCGAGATGCTCATGGACGCATCAAGGGTAAGTATGAAGATGGTAAATACGATGTTCAGCCTATATCGGGCCGTAATATAACGCTGTCGATAGATGCCGATTTGCAGGCTTATGGCGAGAAACTGATGCAAGGCAAGACGGGTGCGATTGTGGCTATAGAACCCTCGACAGGCGAGATATTGGCGCTTGTGTCGAGTCCTACCTACGACCCCTCTATCCTGGTGGGTCGTGAACGTGGAAAAAATTATGCGCGCCTTACTCGTGATCCGGGCAATCCCCTTTACGACCGTGCTATTATGGCGGTTTATCCTCCGGGTTCAACATTTAAGCCTACTCAGGGACTTATCTTCCTTGAGGAGGGTATAATCACGCCCAATACCAATTATCCCTGTACCGGTGGTTTTGTTGTAGGAGGTTTGCGAGTAGGTTGTCACGCGCATGCCGCACCCCTGCCGCTGATACCTTCGTTGGCCACATCGTGCAATGCATATTACTGTTACGGATTGCGCTCGATGCTCGATAACCGCAGCCTTTATGAGAGTACATCCGAGGCTTTCGAGATATGGAAGAACCACTTGGTGTCGATGGGCTATGGTTACAAATTGGGTATTGACCTTCCCGGTGAGAAGCGTGGTTTCTTGCCTAATAGTGCCTATTACGACAAGTTCTATGGTAAGAATCGATGGAAGGCTCTCACCATTATATCTATTGCGATAGGTCAGGGTGAGATATTGGCTACCCCATTGCAAATAGCCAACCTCGCTGCTACGGTGGCTAATCGGGGTTATTTCTACACGCCTCACGTTGTGAAGGCTATACAAGATAGTGTAATTGATACGACTTATACTGTACGTCGCTATCCTTCGATCGATGCCAATCATTATGATGCTATTGTAGAGGGTATGCGTATGGCTGTTACCGATGGAACCTGTCGCACGGCCAATCTTAAAGATATAGAGGTGTGTGGAAAGACCGGTACGGCGCAAAATCCCCATGGTCGCGACCACTCGGCATTTATGGGATTTGCTCCGATGAATAATCCTCAAATAGCCATAGCCGTATATGTCGAAAATGCCGGATTTGGTGCAACCTATGGTGTTCCTATTGGTAGCTTGATGATGGAGTACTACCTCAAGGGTGAGATAACCGACCCGGCTCGCAAAGATCTTGAACAAAGAATGTTTAACTCGAAAGTTGTAGGTAATAGTGGCAAGAAACGTTGATGTGTGGAAATCGGTAGACAAGTTTACAATATTTCTGTATGTTGTACTAGTCTTTTTTGGTTGGGTAAGTATCTACGCAGCCAGTTACGACTTTGACCAGGCAAGCATATTCGATTTTGCTGAGCGTTCGGGCAAGCAGCTTGTGTGGATTGGCTTGTCATTTGTGTTGGCGTCTGTTATTATGCTCATAGATTCACGTATGTTCGAGACATATGCCTATCTTATATACATAGCATTTATTTTGTTATTGCTCTTTACCTTGGTTGTGGCCGATGAGGTGAAGGGTTCCCGATCGTGGCTGACGATAACTTCGTCGGTGCGTCTACAGCCGGCCGAGTTTGCCAAGTTTGCTACGGCTCTGGCAGTGGCCAAGATGTTCAATGGATATAACTTCAGGTTTACCAGTCTGCCTAATTTTTTCAAAATAGTAGGCTTGGTGATATTGCCAATGTTGATTATTGTGATGCAGAAGGAAACAGGATCGGCCTTGGTATATCTGTCATTTGTGTTAATGATGTACCGTGAAGGTATGACCGGTTTGGTACTATTTGGCGGTATTTGTGCTATCGTTTACTTTATATTGGGTATAAAGTTTAGTGCCGACATGTGGATGGGAGCGCCTTTAGGAGAAAGTATAGTGCTTATACTCATCTGTATTGTGTTAGTAGGTATCATACGCTATTTTGCCGAGAATAAATTGGTGGCGCGCAATCTCTCTATATTTTATATTCTTGTAGCGATTGTGGTCTCGATACTCATGCTATGTGATGTGGCAGTACCTATGCTTTATGTGCTACTGGGTGTAGTGCTTTTGTCGGTGCTCTATCTTGTGGCGATTTATTTCTCGCACTTCTCGTCTAAGTTATTGGTTGCTGCGGCTGTAACCATTGTATCGGTGGCGTTTCTCTTTTCGTGCAACTTTGTTTTCAGTAAGTTGCAACCTCACCAACGCACTCGCATAGAGGTGTTGTTGGGTATGAAAGAGGACTTGCGCGATGCAGGATACAATGTCAACCAGTCCAAAATTGCCATTGGTTCGGGCGGTTTCTGGGGAAAGGGGTTCTTGAATGGTACGCAGACCAAGCTCAAGTATGTGCCGGAGCAGGATACCGACTTTATTTTCTGTACTATTGGCGAGGAGGAAGGTTTCTGGGGCTCTTGTCTGGTGTTGGTGCTATTTACGGCTCTGATATTGCGTATCATGACTATTGCAGAGCGACAGCCACGACCCTTTGGCCGAGTTTATGCCTATTGTGTGCTGGGAATATTCTTCTTCCACCTGTTTATTAATATAGGTATGGTTATCGGATTGTGCCCGGTGATTGGTATTCCGTTGCCGTTCTTTAGTTATGGAGGCTCGTCGTTGTGGGGCTTTACCATATTGCTGTTTATACTTCTGCGTATCGATGCCTCGCGCAGTGAGCACTTCTGATAAGGTGTTTCCCTGGTAATTTATTTATTAAATGAGTTGCGCTTGACGATAGCTGCTTCTAATGCTTTACGTCCAGCCTCGGTCATCAAGCCGCGCCTTTCGAGGTCGGCGCAACGTTGTATATTCAATTCGGTCCAGTGGCTGTTTTTGCGACGTGGTGATAGCCGTTGAGCCAGTCGCCCATCGGGTAATCGTTTCAAGGTAGAATCTATCCATCCGTAACATAATGCTTCCTCGACTACTTCTATATAAGGTATAACGCCCTCTCGTGGTACACAGCTACGCGAAGTTACTACCCAGCATACATGCTCGGTAGAGTGATTCGTTTCAAGCCAATGTCTCAAATCGGAACGTTGGGTGTAGGGTAGAAGATTTATAATATCCATACTATCGGCTCAAGGCGTATTGTATGAATAGAGGCTTGATTTACTCCTCGGTCTCTCTTGCTCGAGGTATGGCAATAGAGGTATAGAGTTGTAGAAATGCCGATATGGTAAGTAGAACAATCCAGTCGTTACCACCCTTAAACATCAGGTATGACGCAAATATCAGCATGAGTGTTGCCAAGAGTTCGATGAGAACCAGACGGCGCATGCGAGTGTTCTTGCCACGATAGGGTGTTATGAGACGTATGACCGACATGCCGGCTGCGCCTACAGCAAAGATGTAGGGAACCCACTCCTCGAAGAGGAAAAGAGGGAGTAAAGCACCTACTACAACGAGCATGGCCGATGCCTTGAAAATGATATCTTTTATATTCATTACTTTGTGGATTATTGGTTGTTGTTGAGAGTCGGTATATCGGCCGGAGACTCAACTATCAGATATACATCTTCGTAAGGAAGCTGCATGCCATGTTTCTCTCGTGCTATGCGGTCTATTGTGACAATGTCCGACTCTGAGTTGTTTATTTCTTCTTGCAGTTGTTTTATCAAAGCCTCCTCTTTAGCAATTTCTTGTTTGAGGGTTCTGATATGAGTATCGTTTTCGCAAATGTCTAAGTAACTATTATTCTTGAGAATAAATAGATGCCAGATGACAAAACCCACGATGAGTGCTGCCGGGAGGTAGGGAATGATATTATGTTTGATATAGTGCAGTGTGGCTGCAAATTTCTCTTTCATGTTCATGATACGTGATGATGGCGTATTTTAAAGCAACAATTCGTCGGCCTTGATATATTCGTCGAGGAACTTAGCAACCAAGATGAGGCTGTTTATATCTTTCCACTTGATTTTATTCTCTTTGATATATTTGTTGAATGCTTTTTTCTGATCAGATGTGAGCAATTCGTTGACACCTCGTTTGTTAGCTTGACATATTGCACGATCGTTTACAACCATAACAGTGCGGTTGATGGTTGGTAGGGTTCTTGTATTGTATTTGTTTTGAGTCATCTCTTTATAACGAAGTGCTGCCATGTTTCCGTGGTCGTTGAACGAAGCTACATTTTGTGTAGAAGCTGTTGTGGTAGGAGAACCGTATGCTCCACTACCATCGTTCAGTGCATTGAAGTCGCATTGACAAGTAGTGCCAATAACCACATAGTCTGTTTTGTGTAGACATGTAACATAGAGGTTTCCACGGCGTATCAATACGGTTTGATCTTCGCATACTACCGAGTCGATCTTATTACCGTCATGAGCAAGCATGATTTTGTCGTTGTCGGTAAAGTGTAAGTCGTTTTTGATCAAATGCACGTTGATATTGGCACTTTCGGCCTTGCCATCGTTGTAATATACAATAGCAGGTTTAAAATCTTGGAACATATAGGGCCAACCCTCAGTAGGTTCGTATTCACGTGCATAGCCGGCTATGGTGGCGCATATAAACAATGCGATTGATACAAATTTTTTCATAACTTATTTGGATTAATGTTTGACTTCGAGCAACGAATTTACGCATATTTTTTAATTTTTATATGGTTTTGTTTTTTATTTTATTGCGAGAGGGTTGTTTTTAAACATTTTTAGTTCATTTAAGTCTAATAACAGGCGATTGAGGATGTCGATATTATTATATATAATAGGTGTTTCTATGTGTTAATTTAATAAATATTTGAGAGTCTAAAGCGAAAATAACGTATCTTTGCAGTCTGGAAAACAATAATCACTAAATAACTTATGAATATGAAAACAAGAAAATTAGGCATGCTGTTGCTGTTGCTCATCACCACCTGCTTCTATTCGGTGGCGCAATTGAGCACCTTTACTTTGCGTAATGGCGCAACAGTTTACATCTGGGAAGACAAGTCGCAACCCGATGTGTATGGTATGGTTACCTTCAATGTAGGTTCTATTGACGATCCTGTACAATATACAGGTTTGGCTCACTACCTCGAACACGTTATGTTTAAAGGTACACAAACAATAGGTGCTCTTGACTGGGGTAAAGAGAAACCCTTGTATGAGCAAATTATTGCCAAATATGACGAGATGGCAGCTACCACTGATGTTAAGGCTAAGGAGGCTCTTGGTCTTGAAATCAATAAACTCTCGGTAGAAGCTGCTCAATATGCCGCTGCCAATGAGTTTACTTTGTTGGTAGACGGTATGGGTGGTCAAGGTCTTAATGCAGGTACCGGTTATGACCAAACTATGTACTACAATACATTCCCTCCCACACAACTCGAAAAGTGGTTGGAGCTTTATAGCGAGCGTCTTCTCGATCCCGTATTCCGTGGCTTCCAAACAGAGCTTGAGGCTGTGTATGAGGAGTATAACATGTACCAAGATAACATAGGTTCGAACCTCTCTCAATTTATCTTTGGTGAGGCTTTCAAGGGCACTCCCTATGGTCGTCCTATCATTGGTTTGCCCGAGCACTTGAAAAATCCCAGCTTGAGCAACTTGATTAACTTCTATGAGGACTGGTATGGTCCCGAAAATATGGCTATTATTCTTGTTGGTAATCTCGATGCTGCCAAGGCTGTGTCGCTCGTTCGTCAAAAGTTTGAGCGTATTCCTCGTCGCGGTGTTCAAACACACGCCGAGATCAATCGCACTCCCTTCAGCGGTCGCAAGGTTATCTCTGAGAAACTTTTCTACCAACCCTTTGTAGCTATGGTTTACAATGGTGTTGCTTCAAACTCGGCCGACGAAATCGCCTTGTCGGTAGCTACACAATTGCTCACCAACGGCCAATCAACCGGTATTCTCGACAAACTCGCCGTTGATGGTACTATCATGGGTGCTGCTGCATCGCCTGTGTCATTCCGTAACGCCGGTATCGTAATGCTCCAAATCTTCCCCGCTTTCGACCAAAGCCAAGGCAAATATGACAGCCATGCTTCGGTTGAGAAGATGATGGTTAATGCTATCGAGCAATTGCGCAGTGGTGCATTTACAGTTGAACAACTTGAGGCCGTGAAGAATGCGATGATTCGCGACTTCCAATTGGGTATGGAGTCGAACAATGCCAAGGCTCAAAATCTCTCGAATCTCTTCAATACAGGTACTAACCCCGTAGAACTTGTAAACTATACTCAAAACGTTGCTGCTATTACTCCCGAGGATATTATCAACGTGGTAAACAAATACCTTAACAACGATGTTTTGGTAGTAAATGTACAAGAGATAAGAGGCGACCGTAAGGTGACAAAACTCGACAAGGTTGCTAAACCCGGTTATCAACCCGTTGAGGCTGTTCGTGGTGTGAAGAGTGAGTATGCTCAATACCTCGAGTCAATGGAAGTTCCCGCTCCCGAGCCCGACTATTGTGACTTCAGCTCAGTACAAGAGCGTCCTATCAATACTCGCAGTAAACTCTATTATACAGAAAATCCCGAGAACGAGGTTTATAGCCTTACATTGCGTTATGGTGTAGGTACTCGTCGCATGCCTATCTTGGCTTATGCCGTTCCTTTGATGAACAACGCCGGTACAATGGCTCACCTCACTCCCTACGAGTTTAAGCAAGCATTGGCTCACCTCAATACTACTATCAACTACTCGGTATCTAAGGACTATATGACTGTAACACTCTATGGTTCGGAGAGCTCGCTTACAGCTGCTTGCCAACTCTTGCAGCGTCAAATTCTCATGCCCCAATTGGACGAGAAGCAATTGCAAGGTATCATTGGTCAAGAGTATAGCTCACGTATGAGCGAGAAGGAGAGCGTAGAGTCGCAACAACAAGCCTTGATGCAATACATGCTCTATGGTCAAAACTCAGACTTCCTTAACCGTATGCCTCTCCAAAAGGTAGTAGAACTCTCGGCCGGTGAGTTGTCTGCAGCCTTCCGTGAGGCTACCAACTATGAGTTTACTGCTCACTATGTAGGTACAATGCCCTTCGAGCAAGTATATCAAATCTTGAGCACCAACTTGCCTCTTATCGAGAACGAGACTGTATCTCACTCACCCGAGGTAATGGACCGTGAAGAATATACTGAGAATACTATCTACTTCTTGCCCAATGACAAGGCTAAACAAAGCAACATCTACTTCTTTGTAGAGGGTCAACCCTTCGATATCAATGAGTCTATCACAATGGAAGCCTTTACAACATACTTCGGTGCCGGTTTCGGTAGCCTCGTTGTAGACGAGATTCGTGAGAAACGTGCTATGGCTTATACTGCTTATGGTGCTGTGAATGCTCCCCAATTGCCCGGTAAAGATTGGATGTTTATGGGTTATGTAGGCACACAAGCTGACAAGACTCTCGAAGCATTGCAAGTATACACCGACTTGTTGAACGACATGCCTCAAGCTCGTGAAAACTTTGACGTAATCAAGACCAACATGCGCGAGTCGCTCTTGAGCGAGAAGCCCGGTTTCCGTAACCGTAGCATGGTGTTTGAGTACTGGAAGCGCATGGGCTACACTCAAGACCCCGCTATCGACAACATGAAGCGCATCGAAGAACTTTCTTTCGACGATGTTGTGAAGTTCTACGAAGAGAATATCAAGGGCAAACCTATTGCTATTGCTATTGTAGGTAGTCCTAAGGATGTTAAGGAGAAAGACTTGGCTAAGTTTGGTAAAGTTGTTAAGATCAAACGTAGCGAACTCTACACCGACGATTCGCTCTCGTTCTAATAAGAGACTGATATAACTCAATGCAAAGAGCCATCTTCCGTGCGGAGGTTGGCTCTTTTGTGTTATGTATATGTAACGTGCGGTAAGATTGTTGAGTGAGGCGCGATTCTGTGACAAATGAAGAAATGGAATAAAAATTCAATTAATTTGTTTTGAATATTCTTGCTTTTGTTTAATTTTGTAAAATGTTAATTTCTTAATCACAATAGTTATGAAGGTAAAAAAGATGTTATTAATGTTGGTAATTTTGATTACCATGCAGGGGTATGGCATGTCGCATAAGGCGACTGATGATGTATATGCTCCTATTACTAATCTGCCAACGATATTTATTGATACCGAGAATGGCGCAGCAATAACTAGCAAAGATGATTATGTCAATGCGGTAATTACCGTGAGGGGTGCAGCCAATGAGGAGGATAACATAACCGAAGTTCCTGCCGAGATAAAGGGTAGAGGAAACTCGACTTGGAAAATGGCCAAGAAGCCCTATCGACTCAAGTTTGAGGACAAAATCAACTTTTTGGGAAATGAAGCCAAAGAGAAGAACTGGGTGCTCTTGGCTAACTATGCCGACAAGACATTGTTGCGCAATGCCTTGGCTTTCGAGACCGCGCGTGCTTTGTTCAACTTTGAGTTTACTCCGTCTGTTACGTTTGTTGATGTGGTGCTCAATGGCAAGAATATAGGTAGCTATCTGCTCACCGACCAAGTAGAGGTAAAGAAGAGCCGAGTGTCGGTTATGGAGCAACCGACAACTGTGGTACAAGGCAACCCCGAAATTACCGGAGGATACCTTATTGAGGTGGATGGATTTGCCGAAAAAGAAATATCTTGGTTCAAGACGGCAAAAGATATGAAGGTAACTATCAAGTATCCCAAGGATGATGAAATCAATGCGTCGCAGAAGAACTATATTCAAAACTATACTCAGCGCATGGAGAATGCACTCTTCTCGGAACGGTTTGATGACCCTGAAAAGGGTTGGCGTCATTATATTGATGAAGACTCTTGGGTCAATTGGTATATTGCTTGCGAGTTGTTTGGCAACTCCGACTCGTGGTGGAGTACCTATATGTATAAGGAGCGTGGCGAAAAGTTTAAGTATGGCCCTATATGGGATTTCGATATTGCTTTCAACAACGACTATCGCATAGGAAATGCTACCGAAAAGTTTATGCGCTCGGCAGGTTGTGAGCCGAAGACTTGGATAAAACGCTGGTGGGAGGATGAGACTTTGCAAAAACAGGTAAAGAAGCGTTGGGTAGAAATGGGCGCCGAAAATATTAAGGAGTTTATGCTCAGTTATATTGATAGTATGGAGGTCGTATTGGATGAATCGCAGAAAAATAACTACGAGATATGGCCTACACTCGACACTCGTGTGCACTATGAATATTCGGTGCGTGGATCGTATGAGGCCGAGGTACAGGCGTTGAGAGAATATGTTGATGCACGTATTAGATTTCTTGATCTGATATGGCGAGTACGTGCCGATATTGACGAGAAGGTTGTAGATGGAAGTATAATCGAAATGCCATACAACCATATTGAACAAGGCGAAAATATCAGACTGACACGTGTGCAAGGAATGGCAAATGTTGCCATAACCTTGATTGATGGTAAGGTGGTGTACTCGGCACAACATGTGGCCGATGCCAACAATAATGTTGTAATAGATAGTAGTTCGCTACAGGCCGGATTGTATATTGTAGTCGCGAGTGATGCTCGGAGCAATGTGTTCAGAGGTCGCTTGCTGGTAGAATAGGCAAAAGGTATAGAATAGAGCAAAGCCCTATTGCATGGCTATAGAAGCGGTGCAATAGGGCTTGTTGTATTGTGGCTTAATGGTCTTATTTGAATCCTTGTGTTGCAATAAACTCTCGCCACACTTGTGTAAAGTGTTCGTTGTCTTTGAGGGTATAGCGTACATCGGTAAATACTTGTGCAAGGGTCTCCTTGTTGTTTTCCTCGACAAAGTGGCGATTGATGGGTAGGGACTCTTTCTCGGCATACAACTCTTTGATGCGCTCGAGGGTGTAGTCGTTGTATTGTTCGTGATGGATACAAGCTTCAATAGGAAGGCGCTCGACTTGCTCGGGCATGCCGTCGGGATATCCTACGGTGAGTGTTGCTACGGGAACAACACGTTGGGGGAGGTTGAGTATCTCTGCTATTTGGGGCGCATTGTAGGTGGTAGTGCCTAAGTAGCAGCAACCCAATCCGCGAGCCTCGGCAGCAGTGTTGAATTGTTGAGCAACCAAGAGGGCATCAATCATCGCAGTGTTGAACGAAATGAAGTTGTCGTAGCCGGGTTGAGCGTTGCTTGCCTCACACCATTTGACAAAGCGGTTGAAATCGGCGCAGAAAGTAAGTACGACTGCAGCACTGGTAACAGTGGGTTGGTTGAAGTGAGTGGGTGCAAGTCGACGTTTCATCTCATCGTCGCGAGTTACGACTACGCTATACAATTGCATGCCGCCTGTAGTAGGAGCTCTAAAGGCTGCTTCGAAGAGTTCGTTAAGAAGTTCATTGCTTACGGGCGCATTGCTGTATCGTCTGATGGTGCGTCTGTTGCGCAGTAGTTCCATGGTATCCATAATGTTTGAGGATGTTGAGGGTTGATGTATGAATAAGGTATATGTAACTATACAAAAAAAGCTGTCGTTTGACAGCTCTCTTTGTGGGCGAAGATGGATTCGAACCACCGAAGGTAAAAACCAGCAGATTTACAGTCTGCCCCATTTGGCCACTCTGGTATTCGCCCCTTTTGCGAGTGCAAAGATAAGCATAAAAGTATCAATTATGCAACTTTATAGCGCGCTTTTTTTGCAATATTTTCAACTTTTTTGCTGGCTCGTTCGCAATATGCTGTTATACAGCGCGTTGTATTGCTTTCTACTTTGCGTCGCTGAGTGACAAGATTGTCATATTTGTCATCTTTAGTGCGGTTGCGGCGCATTCGCTACCCTTGTTACCCATGCAACCACCTGCTCGGTCGAGGGCTTGTTGCATATTGTTGGTGGTAATGACGCCAAATATTACGGGTACGCTTTCTTTGAGGTTTAACTCGGTGACGCCATGTGTCACACTATCGCACACATAATCGAAGTGGGGTGTATCGCCACGTACTACGCAACCCAATACGATTACGGCATCGGGTTTGGTGTTAACGATCATGCGTTTAGCTCCGTAGGTTAGCTCTACAGTACCGGGAACGCGCGAAATAAGGATATTCTCGGGGCATACTCCATGTTGAGTGAGAGTTTCGATGGCACCTTGCATGAGCGGAGAGATTATATTGTCGTTCCACTCGGCGGCAACGATACCAACTTTGAGTTTCTTGCAGTGTTCAACAGAGGGCATGCCGGCTGTAAATACTTGCATATTGTCACTTACATTTGCCATAGTAGTAGGTATTTTATAAAAAGGGGCTGTGTTGTTACGCAGCCCCTTTGATATTGTGTATACTTTGTTGCTTGATTATTTTACACGCTCAATGTATGAGTCGATAGTAGCCGCTTGTTGAGAAGTGGGATACTCTTTCTTGATTTGCTCGTATACTTTCAAAGCAGCAGCTTTGTCACCGAGTTTCTCATAAACGTTGGCGGCTTTGAACAAATAGATGGGTGAGAATACCTCGTTGTTGGCAGATTTAGCAGCCTTTTCGAAGTATTTTACAGCCTCGGCTGCATTGTCCATGTTTACGAGAGCGTTACCGATAGCAGCGGTAACTGCGGGAGCTATCAAAGCATCGTTTGCGCTGAACTTGCTCAAGTAAGTCTTGGCATTTTCATAGTCGCCCATCTCGTAGTATGCCAAACCGGCGTATACGTTGGCAATGTTGCCGGCTTTAGTTGAGCCATAGTTGTCGATAACTGTAAGCAAGCCATCGAACTCTTCGTTGCCGTTAAGGGCGAGTTCGTAAGACTCTTGCTCAAATACCAATACTGATTGGAACAAAGCCTCTTGAGCCTTTTCTTCGCGAGGCTCAAAGTAGAATTGTTTCACTGCCAAAAACAATGCAATAACTGCAATGATTGCTACCAATACAGACATGATTGTCTTTTGGTTTTTTACTAAAAATCTTTCTGATGACGAAACTTCATGTACCATTTCGTCTTTCTTTTGTTCTGTCATATTCTTGTATTATTTTTTATTCCTTGTTTCTGAGTGCATTTTGCATTCGACCGACAAAATTAATTGTTTTCTTTTGATATACGAAATTTCGCGCTCATTTTTTTACTTACAAATTGCTAATAATGCTCGTAATTGCGCAATTTTACCCTTTTCGGAATCTTGATGCCATCAAAATGCCTGTTGTTGACAATATTGTTATTGCCATGATAATGAGATGGTATGCCCACGAAGGTGTTGATTTGCTCTCTATCTCATTGGGTGGATGTCGGTATGGAATGGAATCGATGGTGTGTATTTCTTGCATTTGTATAGTTATGCTGTCTTGTCGAGGTTCGATGGTGAGAGTGTGGTGTAGAGTACCGTTTGAGATAGTGGCCATGCTGTGTGCTCCATTGCCTTGCAGCAGACTTGTGGTGTCGGAGGTGCGATTGCTGTGTGATTCGCCTTGGGTAACTATCTCTATTATAGTGTCTCTCAGGGTTATGTACTCTTTGTGACTCCTATCGGTGGGAATGTATATGGTCTTGGTACATGCTATTGTGCCGGCGAGGCCAAGGATTGTAACAATAGTGATTAGTTGTTTCATGCGTGTATCACCTCCCCTCTGTTGTTGCCATTGCGGCAGTAGCTTACATGTATCCACGCCGGACCTTGGCTATTGCCGCGTTCCCATATCAATTGATCGAAGGGCATATTGAGTAAAATGTCAAACAATTTTCGATTTACTTGTGGCGACTCGGTGCATATATCTGCAGCTTCTCCTGTAAGATGTTGACTATTAGGTACTCCGCCTACACATTTGTTTAGTGTTTTGCTGCGATATCCGCTATTCACGCGAATGGGTTTTCGCAATGTTTCGCGAGCCGGGTCGAGTATATGCACCGCAAGTGCTGTAAGGTTTTCTGTAACTTCGGGGGTCGGAGTGTTGTCTATATGTAGTTGTCGAGCCAGAGCACTGTCTGTAAGTTCGGCTATTGTAAAATATTTCATACGCCACCTCCGTTCTTGTCGTCTGTTGTGTGTGTGCGTACTCGGTAGCTGTAGTCTACCCCGAATAAAGCTCCGGCAAAGGTTACAACTTCGCCAAAAGCAACCAATACACTCTGATGAATTTCGCCCTCGGGATGTGTCCAAAATCCCGAAAATATAAGTACTATACCTGCCAGGCACATGACGCATGCTGTGGTGAGGTGGACTGCCAATTTATTTATATTTGTCATACTCTTATTTTTTACTGCAAAGATGCAATGCAATAAGAGCTGACGAGTGCGATAGAGAGAATTTGGGAAATAATATTTTGTTGTAGAATTTTTATAAAAACACTTGCATATATATTTATATGTGTGTAAATTTGCCATAATAATAACCTTTTATTTCTATTTACCATGGGATTATTTGGAAACAATAATGAGAGCGAATTGAGAAGCTTTGAGCAAACTATAGAACGTTTGAAATCGGAGTATGCTTCTCTTGAGGAAGAAAATAGAGCAAAGGATATCGAGATAGAACGCTTGAAAAAAGTGATAGAAGGTATGGGTGCTCAAGAAGAAAAAGCTTTCCCGACACCTGAGGTACCTACAGAGGAAGCCCCTGTGAATGTGCCGAGTGTCGATTATACTCCGGCATTAGAGGCACTCAATGCTTCGCTTAACGAGCTCAAGGAGCAAGCCATTGCACAAAAGGCCTTGATGGAGGAGCATAAAGTATTGCTCGGATATCGCGACCGACAAGATGACAACATGCGTGCCATGCACAAGGAGTTGGAGCAGTATAAGAGTGACTTCTTTGTGAAGATAACTCAACCCTACTTGAAAGCACTGCTTGACTTGCATAGCCGCTTCAATAGCACTTATACACACTTTGATCAACTCGACAATTCGGAATGTAACTGGGAGGAGTTGTATGGCAATCTTATGAAGGAGTTTAAGAGCGCCATTATGGCCTTGAGTGACCGTGCATACAACGACTTTGGTATAGAATACTACGAGCCCGAGATAGGAGAGGAGTTTAATCGCAAGTTGCATCAACAACTGCAAGGCGATTCGGTAGAAACAACCAATCCCGAACTAAACACCAAGATAGCCCAAGTGGTGTGTGGTGGTTTTATCAATATCGACACCGAGAAGGTAGTGCGTTATGCACGTGTGAAAGTGTATAAGTATACCGAGGCAACCCCGACAACAGAATCTTAAGAGTAAACAAACAAAAATATATAGAACTATGGCAAACGATAAAAGTAGAGCCGTATATGGCATAGACTTGGGTACAACATTTAGTTGTATTGCACAAGTAGACCGATATGATCAAGCAGTGGTACTTCGCAACTTCGAAGGCGATGCAACTACTCCTTCGGTAGTGTACATCGAGTCGGAGAGTAACATGATTGTGGGTAAAGAGGCTAAGAACCAATTGGCTGTGGAGCCCGAAAAGACTGTAGCGTTTATCAAACGCGAGATAGGTAATGATGAGGCTTTCGACAAGAGCAAGAATACAACACCTATGCACCTCGACCCTGTTGAGATCTCGGCGCTTATTCTTAAGAAACTTGTACAAGATGCCAATAACTTGGGCGAAAATCCCGAGCCTATCACCGACGTTGTTATTACTTGTCCCGCATACTTTGGTAACAAAGAGCGCTTGCAAACCAAACAAGCCGGTATCAGTGCCGGTCTCAATGTGTTGGCTATTATCAATGAGCCTACTGCAGCCGCTATCTCGTATGGATTGAAGGTCGACGAGCGTCGCACTATTCTTGTATATGACCTCGGTGGTGGTACATTCGACGTTACCATTATTGCCGTTAACGGTGGTGCTATCAAGGTTATTGCTACCGGTGGTGACCACCACTTGGGTGGTGTCGACTGGGATACCGAGTTGGCTAAATATGTGCTCAACACATTCAACTCTCAAAATGGCACTTCTTATGAGTTCGATTCACTCTCGCCCAATGCTCGTTATGAGTTGTTGCTCAATGCCGAGAACTGGAAGAAGAACCTTACTGCCAAGCAAAAGGTTAAGATTAACTTCTCGTATGAAGGTAAATCGGTTAACTTTGAACTTCCTCGTGAGACATTTAATGCCATTACCGAGGATCGCTTGAATGAGACTATCGATGCAACACGCAAGATTATCGAGCTTGCTGAGGAGAAGGGCTATAAGAAAATCGACGAGATTATCCTTGTAGGTGGTAGTAGTAAGATGCCTCAAATCAAGGATCGCGTAGAGGCTGAGTTTGGCTTGCCTACTCACATTACCGACCCCGACGAGTGTGTGGCTAAGGGTGCTGCTATCTTTGCCATGAACGAGGCTTATGATGCTGCCTTGAAGAAATCGGAGGAAGAGGGTACTAAGGCTCCCGAACCTCTCATGACCAAGCGTACTCGCGTAGTTAATGTAACAAGTAAGACCTACGGCCTTGGTCTTATCGATAACCAAGTGGGTAACATGATTTTTGCCAACACAACATTGCCCGTATCGCGCACTCGTGTGTTTGAGACAGTACGCGACGGTCAAACCGGTGTAACATTGCCCATCTACGAGAGTGACTTTACCGATGAGGAGAAAGACCAAACTGTTGAAGACCGCTTCTGTAACTTGGCTACCGAGGATATATCGGAATTGAAGTTGACAGGCAACCACCCCAAAGGAACCGAGATTAAGGTTACATTCAGCATTAGCGAAGAGGGTATCCTCAGTGTTAACGCTACTCGCGAAAGCGATGTAATAGACTTCCAATTGAAGGTGGCAGGTGTGAAGAGTGAAGATGAGTTGAGAAAGTCTCAAAACTTCATTGCTAACGCCACTGTTGAATAAGAAATATTATACCCTACCCATAGAGGTTGTGTCACATGTGACACAAGCTTGTGTTTGAATATATATAGATGGATAAGACACTTCTAAAGCAGAAAGTTGCCGAGTGGGAGAAGGCATGCAGTTTCTTTGCCACCCCCGACATTGTTAAGCAGCTCGATAAAGACGAGAACGAGGCAATTGTATTTCTGAGCAACTTCTGGCGTGACAAAGAGTTTGACAAGGAGGCATGCCAAAAGCGTATCGACCTACTCAAGCATTGCGATAAATTGCACTCGAACAATCGTGAGATTATCGAAAAGAGCAAGACTCTGCGAGGTATTGCTCAGACATTTTATACCAAGGATTTCGCATCGTTTGACGAGTTTCGCAAAGAGTTGGGATGGACGCCGGGAACAAAGAAAGCTCCTATACCCGAGCCTAAGAAGGCGCCTGTGCCTACTCCCAAGCCCGACTCTACGCCGCAACATGACGAGGCTCTGATAGCTACTAATGTACAGAAGTGGTCGCGTTCATTGCAGTTCCTTAAGAGTGAGGAGATCACGCCACAGCTCGACACCGCCGAGATTACGGCTATTGAGGTGCTGAGCGATATGTGGCGACGTCCTTCATTTCAGCCTGATATGAAGGAGGAGGCTGCCGATATGGTAAAGGTGTTGATAAGCTCGCACAAGTTGCACTCGAACAATCGCGAGATTATTGAACATAGCAAGAACTTATGTGCGGTGGCGCGTAAGATGTATGATGATAAGAAGAACTTCGATATCTACAAGAAAGCCCTTTCGGAGTATTATAAAAATAATAAACCTCCTCGTCGCG
Source organism: uncultured Barnesiella sp. (assembly GCA_904502265.1). Taxonomy (GTDB): domain Bacteria; phylum Bacteroidota; class Bacteroidia; order Bacteroidales; family Barnesiellaceae_A; genus Barnesiella_A. The sequence continues at coordinate 22,658 of CAJGDT010000001.1, forward strand.
AGCAGCCTGTTCCTGAGAAGAAAAAGAAGCCGATACCTCAATCACCTCGTAGAGATAGCGAGTTGATTATACGCGATGTGCTCTTTGCCGATACAACCTACAACAATGAGATTATCAAGGACTTTGGCAAGGTGCTCTTTACCAATACGCAGTATATAGTGCCTCGCCTGTCAGTGTCGAGCGAGTACTATGGTACTGAGACGATAGAGGTAATCTTGAAATATCCCAATGGCGAAACTTGTAGCTATGATACCGAAGTGACATTCAGCGGTAAGGGCGATTATACATTGTCGGGTTGGGGTAGCAAGAGTGGAACATCGTATGCATCATACGGTTTCGTTGAGTACACCTTCAAGTGCAAGGGTAAGAAGTTGTGGCAAGGTCATGTTACCATAGGTCGCGACGCTAACAGCCCACGCTTGCCTGAGATATCGACTGTTAAGTTTGGTGCAGTTGATTACGACGGTAACATCAAGGTGAACTTTGGCTCGCCCATTCCTACCGGTATACCCTACTTGAAGCCTCGCATTGTGGTGTCGAACAACTTCCGTGGTGCGGTTACTATCAATATAACCTTTGAGTATAAGGATAAGGATGCCGATCGTACATCGAGCGAAATCAGTATCCAAGGCCCCGGCGAATACGACTTGACGGGTTGGGGTCGTCGTGATTGTACCTATTGGAAAGAGAATGAGACTGTGAAGGTTACCTTTAGTTGTGAGGGTAAAGTGCTCTATACGACTAATGTGAAAATTGGTTCGGGCGGTGGCTGGAGTCCCAAGAAGACTTATAATACACCGCATCGACGCAGTAGCTCGGGCGACTCATTGTGGGCACGTTTTGATGATAAGATTCGCTCTATAGGTGAGAGGCTGGAGGATAGTAATGAGATATTGACATCAATAATTTCTGTTATTCTCTTTTTGGGCTTGGCAGCCGGTGTAGTATTTGAATGGATCGATGAAGGATTTTGGGCTGCCCTTATTACAGGTGCAGTAGGCTTTGTAGTGTTATCGTTTGTTATCGCTATAATGAGCTTTATTATGCCAATAATAGTCTTCGTGCTGCAATTGGTGTTTAGGAATGCTTGGACATTCCTTATCGCGCTTATTCTTCTCTTTGGCCCATCGATAGCTGCTCTTGTGGGTGGCGTGGCGAGTGCTATATTTGCCCGTGATGATAGTGACGAGCAGGTTATTGAGCAAGTAGTAGCAATGCCTACATCAACTTACTATTGCACAGCGCAATCGGGTGTGATAGTGCGTCAAAGTCCATCGAAAACGGCTACACAATTGGGTGGATTGCAGTATAACGAAGAGGTGGAAGTATATGAAATAGAAAACGGATATGCCCGCATCGACTACTATGGTCAAGAGGCTTGGGTCAGCAGCCAATATATTACCATGAGTGAGGGCGAGGCTTTCTTGATTGAAAATGCTAAACGTAAAGATGTGAAAATCCTTGCAAGTGGATTACAATATGAGGTAGTGAAGAAGGGAAAAGGCAAGAAACCCTATGCGCATAGTGATATAAAGTGTACCTATACCTGCTCGTTGCCCGACGGAACGGTCTTGGATAGCGCTACCGAGCCTATGGAGTTTAACCTGGGTGGTGTGATAAAAGGCTTTGCCGAAGGTGTTATGCAGATGAAGGAAGGTGCTCGATACATCCTGTATGTGCCGGCCAATTTGGGCTATGGTAATAATGCCGTCGGCAATATACCACCTCACGCTACTGTCATATACGATGTGACGCTTGTAGAGATAGTAGACTGATAGTCGTTGCGTAGTGCTCCGGATACAGACAAGGCAGAGTAACCATTTGGTTGCTCTGCCTTGTTTATAGTGGATGTTATATCTTTAGTGATTCAACTCAACCTTTTGGGTAGCGGGTTGGGTCTCGTTGCGGTGGTTCACGGCATTAATGACCTCAGTAGCAAGCATGCGGAAGGCTAAACCTGATGCGGTGTCGTCGAGTGCTACGGGATGACCGGCATCACCACCATCGCAGATGCTTTGTACCAAGGGTATCTGACCGAGCAGTGCTACGCCCATCTCTTCGGCAAGGCGCTTACCTCCTTCTCGGCCAAAGATATAGTAGCGATTCTCGGGCAACTCGGCAGGTGTAAACCAACTCATGTTCTCGACCAAGCCGAGGATGGGTACATTCACCTTATCGCCCATAAACATGCTAATACCCTTGCGAGCATCGGCCAACGCTACTTCTTGCGGTGTTGTAACCACGATAGCTCCGGTGATACCCAATGTCTGTACAAGGGTGAGGTGGATGTCGCTTGTGCCGGGAGGAAGGTCAAGTACGAAGAAGTCCAGTTCGTCCCATGCAGCATCAGTGATGAGTTGTTTCAGTGCGTTGCTGGCCATACCGCCGCGCCACAATACGGCATCTTCTTTGTTTACAAAAAATCCGATAGAAAGCACTTTAACACCGTACTTTTCGATGGGTACAATGTAGCTGTGACCGTTGCGCTCTTCGGCATATACTTTTTCGTCTTCGATATCAAACATCTTGGGAGCTGAAGGACCGAAGATGTCGGCGTCGAGCAAACCTACCTTATAGCCCGACATGGCAAGTGCCACAGCGAGGTTTGAAGCTACAGTAGATTTTCCTACGCCACCTTTGCCCGACGATACGGCGATGATATTCTTGACACCGGGTAGGGGATTTTCGCGAGTGGGACGTGCTGCTACACGGAATTTTACACCAATGTTGCCTTGTATCTCTACATCGGGGGCAACAAATGTGAGGATGGCAGCCTCGGCGGCTTTTACAACTGAACGGATGAAGGGGTCATTCTCTTTGTCGAAAATGAGTGTAAAACTCACCTTGCGACCGTCGATGCGAATGTCGTCCTCAATCATGTCGTTCTCGACAAGGCTCTTGCCATTGCCGGGATAACGCACCTGCGATAGTGCGTCGGTAATGAGTGTGGGGTATAGAGTATCCATACTGAATTAATCTTTATTATTGTGTCACAAAGGTAGTAAAAAAAACGATATGCACCGCGGTGGCGCATATCGTTGTATTGTTATAATAGTATAAAGCTATTACAATCTTTCGCGAATGGCTTTGCTCTCAGCCTCGTAACCTGGCTTGTCGAGCAAGGCAAACATGTTGCGCTTATAGTCCTCAACACCGGGTTGGTTGAAGGGGTTTACGCCCAAGATGTAACCACTGATACCGCAAGCCTTCTCGAAGAAGTAGATGAGTTGGCCCAAGTAACGCTCGGTGAGGGCGGGAATCTCGATCTTGATGTTGGGCACACCACCATCAACGTGAGCAATTTGTGTACCGAGTTCGGCCATTTGGTTTACCTCATCCACACGCTTACCTGCGAGGAAGTTGAGGCCGTCAAGGTTGTCCTTGTCGGCAGGAATTACTACATTGTGGCGCATAGAACCTACCGAGAGAACGGTCTCGAATATGGTGCGCTCGCCATCTTGTATCCATTGACCCATTGAGTGCAAGTCGGTAGTAAAGTCAACCGATGCAGGGAATATACCGAGGTGGTCTTTACCCTCACTCTCGCCATAGAGTTGTTTCCACCACTCAGCGAGGAAGTGCAATTTGGGGTTGAAGTTGGCAAGAATCTCAATCTTCTTACCCGATTGGTACAAGGCGTTGCGAGTAGCAGCGTAGATGGCAGCGGGATTCTCAGCGAAAGGTACATCCTCGGCACAAGCCTTTTGCATCTCTACTGCACCGGCTACCAAGGCGCGAATGTCAAATCCGGCGATGGCAATAGGCAACAAACCTACGGGCGAGAGTACCGAGAAGCGACCGCCTACATTGTCCTCGATAACGAAAGTCTTGTAACCCTCGGTATCGGCCAACTTGCGCAATGCACCACGGGCAGCGTCTGTAACGGCTACGATGCGTTGGCCGGCCTCCTCTTTACCTACTTGCTTCTCGAGTTGTTCCTTGAGCAAACGGAAAGCGATGGCAGGCTCGGTAGTAGTACCTGATTTAGAGATAACTACGATGCCAAATTGCTTGTCGGCAAGAAGCTCTTGCAATTCGTAAAGGTAGTCTTCGCCAATATTTTGACCGGCAAAGAGTACAATAGGAGCGTCGTGCTTGCTGCGGAGGAACTCGAAACTGTTAGAGAGAGCCTCTATAACGGCTTTAGCACCAAGATAGCTACCGCCAATACCTATTACAACCACAATCTCGCATTTTGATTGCAACTTGCGGGCTGCGTTTTCTACATCTTGCAAGTGTTCATCGGTAATCTCGGCGGGAAGGTTCAACCAGCCAAGGAAGTCGTTACCAAGACCTGTTCCTTTATGTAGTTGCTCAATGCCGTTCATGGCTTTGCCTTCCAAGGCAAATACATCTTCGCGGCTGATAGAGCCAAGAGCTTTGTCAATAATCAAGTTAATCTTTTTTTCCATTTCTTTTTTCCTATTGAATTATATTGTCTAATGTAACGTTTTATAAGAAAGAGTCGGCCATGTGGGCAATAGCTTTCTTTACCGACACGCGACGGTAGAGAATGTCGTACATGCACTCGAGGATGGGCATCGATACTTCATATCGCTTATTAACCTCATGCATACACTTTGTGCCATAGTAGCCTTCGGCAATCATATCCATCTCTACTTGAGCTGCTTTAACTGAGTATCCACGGCCTATCATAGTACCAAAGTTGTGGTTGCGGCTGAAGCGTGAATAGGCAGTAACAAGCAAGTCGCCCAAATAAACCGAGTCGCTCATGTCGCGAACGATGTCGGGCGATGCTACTTGCAGGAAGTGTGACATCTCTTTCAATGCGTTCGACACGAGCATGGCTTGGAAGTTATCGCCGAAGCGTGAACCTTGGCACACACCCGATGCTATTGCATATACGTTCTTGAGAACGGCACAATATTCTATACCTATTACATCGCTTGATACAATAGTGCGCAACTTGTTGCATGAGAGAGCCTTGGCAAAGCAACGAGCACGCTCTATATCCTGACATCCGACAGTGAGGTATGACAAGCGCTCAAGAGCAACCTCCTCGGCGTGGCAAGGACCACCAATAACAGCCATATTGCCGTCGTCTACACCATATACTTTCTTGAAGTAGTCTGTGACAATAAGGTTTTCGTCGGGAACGATACCTTTGATAGCAGTAACAAGAAACTTGTCTTTGATATCGGCGGTAAGTTTCTCAAGGTGCGACTTGAGATAGGGCGAAGGAGTTGCAAACACGAGTGTGTCGGCCTCATTAGCCACCTGGTTGATGTCTGAGCAAAAGTCGATACGACTCGGATCAAAAGCTACATCTGATAAGTATGCAGGGTTGTGACCATCGCGAATGAAATCGGCGATGCGGTCATCACGGCGCATATACCACAATATTCTTTGCTCGTTGTTGAGTATCAACTTAGCCAATGCAGTAGCCCAGCTACCACCACCCATGATGGCTATTTTACCGGTTGATTGCATAATCTTTATTTTTGTATTTGAGCAATCCACTCTGTCACGTTATCGACAGTGGGGTTGGTCAAATTGAGTTTGTATTTTTTATTTACACCACATATTTCTTGGTGCAATTTGGCAGGATTTACCTCGGCCATATCGGCTACTGTAAGATAGCCGGCCTTTTGTATAGGAGCTACCCATTCGGCAGGTACACCAATGGCAGTATATGCTGCTTCGTTGTCGCGCTTTTGAGTCTTTTCGGGGCGCATTTGGGGGAAGAGCAATACCTCTTGGATAGTAGATTGGTTAGTCATAAACATAACCAAGCGGTCGATACCGATACCGATACCGGCTGTGGGAGGCATACCATATTCGAGGGCACGCAAAAAGTCTTGGTCGATAAACATCGCTTCGTCGTCGCCTTTCTCCGAGAGGCTTAACTGATACATGAAACGCTCGCGTTGGTCGACGGGGTCGTTCAACTCAGAGTAGGCATTGGCCAACTCTTTACCATTTACCATCAGCTCGAAACGCTCAGTCAAGTTGGGATTGTCGCGGTGACGCTTGGTAAGGGGCGACATTTCGATGGGGTAGTCGGTAATGAAGGTGGGTTGTATATAGTTGCCTTCGCATTTCTCGCCGAATATCTCGTCGATGAGTTTGCCTTTACCCATGGTCTCGTCGGTCTCGATATCCAACTGACGGCACACTTCGCGCAATTCTTCTTCGCCCATGCCGGTAATGTCGATGCCGGTATGTTCTTGGATGGCTTCAATCATAGTTACGCGACGGTATGGGGCCTTGAAGCTTACTTTGTTTTCACCAATCATTACCTCGGTTGTACCGTTTACGGCTATACATATCTTCTCGAGCAATTCCTCGGTGAAGCTCATGAGCCAATTGTAGTCTTTGTACGAAACGTACAACTCCATACAAGTGAACTCGGGGTTGTGTGTGCGGTCCATACCCTCATTGCGGAAGTTGCGCGAGAATTCGTAAACACCCTCAAATCCACCTACGATGAGGCGTTTGAGATACAACTCGTTGGCAATACGCAAGTATAGGGGGATGTCGAGTGCATTGTGGTGAGTGATGAAAGGACGTGCTGCAGCACCACCGGGGATGGCTTGCAACACGGGAGTATCTACCTCAACATAACCGTGTGCATTCATAAAGTCGCGCATAGTGTTGAATACGGTAGCACGCTTCAAGAAGATGTCTTTAACACCCTCGTTTACTACCAAGTCGACATAGCGTTGACGATAGCGCAACTCGGGGTCGGTGAATGCATCGTATACCACGCCGTCTTTCATCTTGACAACGGGCAGGGGACGCAACGACTTAGATAATACAGTGAGCTCTTGTGCGTGGATGGTGATTTCACCCATTTGTGTGCGGAAAACAAAGCCCTTGATACCAACAAAGTCACCGATATCCAAGAGTTTCTTGAATACAGTGTTGTATAGTTCTTTATCTTCACCGGGACAAAGGTCATCGCGTGAGATGTATACTTGGATGCGACCTTTAGAGTCTTTGAGCTCCATAAATGAGGCTTTACCCATGATACGGCGGCTCATGATACGACCGGCTACCGATACTTGTCGGGGCTCGGCTTCGTCGCTGAAGTTCTCTTTAATTTCGGTAGTATATGCGTTTACCGGATATTCGGCTGCGGGATAAGGCTCTATGCCTATACGACGCAACTCTTCCATACTGTTGCGACGTATGATTTCCTGTTCGCTTAATTCTAAAATGTTCATGCTTCTTAAGTTATATACTATTCGTTGCAAATATAATAAATAATATACTTATCTCCTATTTTTTGCGATTCTATTTAGTATTGTAAGTAGTGCAATGGTTTGTGCAACGCAGTGCAACAAATCGTAAAACTCTTGCCATTGAATGATGCTATAGTTGTATAGTTGTGATAGATGCGTGGTTGCAAACGTTTGCGTGTACAATTTGCAGAAAAATTACTTTTCTTGTTGCGAGGTTTCGTGTGAGGCAGTACCTTTGCACCGTGAATGACAGATAAATGTTTTCACACTCTGCATTTGTAATGTAGACCCCATACTAATAGGTTAAGGTAAAGATTGGTTTTATTATCAAATTTAGGTTTAGAATAGGTTTTTTAAGGTTATAGATTGTTTAAAGTTAGATTTGATTGTTTGTTAGGTTTTTCATAAGGTTAAGGAATTAAGAAGATTGTTAGTGAACCGTGGTGCTGTCGTGAGATAGGGAAGCCACAAAGCCTTGAAAAAGGCGGGTTACAAGATTTGTGACCCACGGAGTGAGCAGGAAACTGCCTCCGAAAGAATACGCAAAGGAGAATATCGGTGATATTCTCCTTTGTTGCTTTTATAGGGTTAGTTGTTGTGATCTGAGTTATCTTGCGCTTTGATTCTGGTGCGCAACATACTGCAGCACTTATTTATCTCATCTTTTCGAGAATTTTGCGTAGATAATCTTGTCCTATCGATAACTGCGTGCGCATGTAGTCAAGTTGGCTGATGAGCAAGTTGATTTTCTCTTCTTGTTTCTTAATAGTGTTTTCTTGATCTTTGAGTGTGTTTAGTAACTCTTCCAAGTTATTCGACTTCTCTTCAAGTATCATTTCACCTTCGCCAAGTATAAACCATGTGGGGTTAAGCTCAGGGTATGTGCGCAGTATCTTAACAATACTATCATAAGAAAGACCTTTGCCCGAGCGTCTTTGTTTGCCAAGTGTACCTACGGCAATTTTTGCCTGTACAGTTATGCGGTTGTCGTTTAATCCTTTGCATTGCATAAATGCATCCAGACGGGTAAATAATGTGCTCTCCATGTTTTTTCAGTGTAAGGTATATGCCTTTTAGGGCGATGTTTCTATGTGAAAAGTAGATTTATCGGTGTAAAGTTAATATTTTTTTTGAATAATGATGCGAATGTATATACATATTTCATACTTGGAGCAAAAAAAAAGTTCGAGGAGTATGAATTCCTCGAACTTTGGCAATTAAATATAGAAATATGTCAATTATTTTTTCACAAACTTCATGCTTTGGCTGTTGTCACCATCTTGGATGTTGAGGATGTACATGCCGGTAGGAAGGTCGCGTACTTCGACACAATTTCCTTGTGCTTGCTTAACTACTGCACCCGATAGGTTGATTACCGAGAGTGTACCTTGAGCATTGGTGTACACATAGTCGCATGCGGGGTTGGGATATATGGTGTACTCAAACTTGTCGTTCTCGACATTATCAACACCTGTTACCTCGAAGTTGGTGTAGATAAAACAGCTGTTGGCAGGTACCGATTGGGTGTAGTTGGCACTGCTTACTTGGATTGTTTCGTCAGTAAGCAAGTTGGTCCAAGTACCTACTTTGGGGAAGTTGATGGTGTAGTTACCGTCTTTCTCGGTGAGGTTTATGGCTACTACCACACTCTTAGTGCCATCGGCGCTGGTGAGTGTTACGAAACGGCCGTTGTACCAGTCGCCTCTGCTCAACTTGTAGCTCAATGAGGCATTGGGTGTAAACAACTCGGCGTGGTAGTTGCGCAAGGTGTTCAACTTGGCGTAGGCCATCCACAAGCGGTGACGCTCGGGGTCTTGGGCATATTCCCATTTCACGGGTTTTTCGGCAGTGCGGTCGCCGTTGTAGTTGATACTGTAGTCATAGCCAAGCTCACCAAATTGCCATATCATCTTAGGACCGGGGATGGTGAGGAATTGAGCTGCATTGGCAATGGCTTGGTCCATGCGAGCAGCGAGGTCGTTTTTCACATCCAAGTGGCCATAGGTTACGGCCTTGTATGTTGTGCGCTCCTCGTCGTGGCTCTCCATGTAACCCACCAAACTATTTTTAGGCATGCTGCTACCGTTGGCATATACGCCTGTTACGTCGCATACATAACCCATAGCTCCTTCGCAGTACTCGTGGTTCATGTTGCGCCATAGCATCATACCGGCCTCGGCCAATGCTTTTTCTTCACCACCGTCGCAGAAGTGCTCAAGAATCATGCAAGCGTTGGGGTTTACCTCTTTGATTGCATTGTAGTATGTCTTGAGGATGTCGATACGTGATTGGTCGTAGTTTGAGGCGGTGTTGTCGTTGCAAGGACGATTGGTGAAGCCCTTGGTAAGGTCAAAGCGGAAACCGTCAATCTTGTACTCGGTGAGGAGGTATTGGAGGTTGCGCTTGATATACTCTTTCACACCACTTACTGTGTGGTTGAAGTCGTGGAACACGCTGAAGGGGTGAGGAGCATCTACGTTGAACCAGGGGTTGTTCGATGCAGTTTTGTTGTTCTTGGCATCCCACCACAACTTACAGTAGGGGAAGTTACCTGTAGCGTGGTTGTACACTACGTCGAAGAATACGGCGATACCCAACTTGTGACACTCGTCGATAAACTTGCGGTAGTCATCGTCGGTACCGTAGGCCTTATCCAATGCAAAGAAATATGCAGGGTTGTAACCCCAACTGAGGTTGCCGTCGAACTCTTGTACGGGCATCAACTCGATGGCATTTACACCAAGGCTTTGCAAGTAGGGGAGTTTCTCCATTGCAGCTTTGAGTGATTTTTCGGCTGTAAAGTCGCGGAGAAGCAACTCGTAGATAACCAAGTTGTCGCGGTTCTTGACAGTAAAGTCGGTTACTTCCCATTGATAGTCCGATCCGGTAGTCTTGAATACGGTAGCGGGTTGTTCCCAAGCCTCTTCGGGGAATTCGCGTAAGCCGGGATATATGCTCTCGTCAATCCATTTGTCATTCCAGGGGTCGAGGATTTTGGTTGAGTAAGGGTCGGCAAAGCGAATAGCATCGCCATTTTGAGGTATTACGTGATATTGGAAGGCGTATTCTACACCGGGCTCAAGGCCATCGATTGTAATCCACCAGCACTTGTTGGTATTGTCGCGCTTCATCATGAAGTCGTTGCTCAACTGCCAGTTGCTATTATCGCCCACCCAGAAGATGTATTGGCTGTATTTTCCTTGTTTATCGCTATCGAAGAATACAAATGTTACTGTATTTTCATCGATGATGTTGATACCCTCCTTTGTGCCGGCAGGGCGAGTTTCCTCTACTACAGGTCCGCATACAGTAAGGCGAGCGCTCACTTCGTGCGACTCTTCGCCTATGGTAGCTTTCGCAGTGAATATGTAATCGCCTTTTGTGGCAAAGTTAATATTTTGTGTGAGCTTATTTGTAGCGTTGGCTTTGTACTCTTGTGTACCATTGGGACCGGTCACTGTCAGTACCAAGTCGGCATCTTTAGTTGCTGTTGCCGAGATGTCTATGCTTGAACCTTCAGTGGCAATACCCGATGCGGGAATACCTTCGATTGTGGCATATAGTGCGCCATCCTCGCAAGGTATCATGATGTCGGGGCGTGTTTGTTTCGAGCCATCGGCATTACGTATTACCACACCGATGGTGTTTATCTCAATGTCGGCTTTGAAATATTCGCGGATAGTGGGGCCGAGAGTTATTGACCAAGTGTTGTCGCTCTCTTTTACCATTTTGTATTTGGCGTCGTTGTCACACCATTGTTTGGGTCCATTGTGCCATGTTTTTGTTGCGTCAACTACACCAATGTGTACGTAAAGTTCGTCGCTTGCACCGAAAATCTTGTTTGTGTCAATCCAAGTTATTTTGCCCTCTTTGTCGGCATTCAGCGGACTGGGGTTGGTCATGTATGTACCTGTTTGTGCCCATGCAGCTACAGTAGTGAGTAGTGTTGCGATAAAAAGAAAAAATCTCTTTTGCATTGTACTTGTTTTTTATGTGATTAAAAACAGACAAGGTGGCACACCGTGTTGGGTGTGCCAGCCTTGTCAATATACTATAACTCTTAGAGTTTTGTTACAGTGTAGTAGGGTGTTTGAGCGCAGAAGTAGAAGCGTACTTCGTAGTCGCCGGCCTCTTCAACCTTGAAGTTACCACCATCAGCAACGAGAGTACCGTCGCCGGCACCTGCATCACCATAGTTGATAGCCCAGTCAGAGTTGGCACGAATCTTGAACTCAGCACCTGCGTCCAATGTAGCAGTAGCTACCAAGTAGTCCATACCATCCTCTGTAGAGAGAGTCATGGCGATGTCGGGGTTAGTACCCCACTCGTTGAATGTACCTACAAGACCCCAAGTTTCAACTGTGCGGAGGATAGTGAGTGTGAGGTTGGTTGCATCGAATGCTACCTCGTAGCTGAAGCCTGCATATTGAGTAATGTTGCCTGCACCACCGTCGGTAGAGAGGAGCATAGTAGTAGCCTCTGCAGCAGCTTCTTCGCCTGCACCGTAGTTAATACCGCTCCAGTCCTCTTGAGTAGAGATCTTCCAACCGTTAGCGCCTTGGCCGTTCAATACGAGCCAGCCTTGTGCGGGTGCACCGGCTACGCTGTAAAGACGTTGACCGTTAGTTTGGCTCCAACCGCTGAAGTCACCTACAACGAAGTACTCAACAACGTCGGGAACTACCTCTA
>CAJGDT010000002.1 GCA_904502265.1 uncultured Barnesiella sp.
AAAGAAAAATAATTATCGACAGTATAGAAACCACTACATTGAATGGTAAGGAGCGCAATGTTTACTATGTAGATTATGGATATGATACAGATGTGTGGATTGAAGGTATTGGTCCTATACATTCTTTTTTATTTTGCGAAGTAATAAGATGGGGTGGTAGCGGATATAGTTACTTCCATTATTACTACGACAATAGCACGCAATATGTATATCCTGAAGATCGTGAAGTATTAGACTTCAGTGCTGTTCACTCCCTGCAAGCCGAAGCCCACACCCTCACCCTGCATCGCAATGGCAATGCGCTGATGGCTGTATTCCCTACAGCGTCGGCAGGCGAGTCTATCACGCTCTACGACACTACAGGTCGTGTGGTAGCAACACAAACCGTGCAACAAGGTGCTACAACAGCTACTATAGATATAACAGCACTCCCGGCCGGAGTATACATAGCCCACCTCAATAGCGGTGCAACAGCCAAGGTGGTGCTATAAAGAAGTAAAATCTTCAGTTGTAATAACTGCGAACATATACAAAAAACGTTGATAAGGAGTATTGCCTTGGATAGCATATCCCCAGGGCAATACTCCTTATATATGGGGGGAGCTGTCCCCCTCGTTACATGCTCATCGCTCCACAGCATACATAATGCTAAATACAATAAAAATATAGCCGCGCTATTAAAAACTACATTTATATATATTTATACTTCTTATAAAGAAGTATGCTCTCATTGAGAAGTATCTATTTTAATAAAAAAACATTAAGAGGTTTTTTTGCACTGATTTTTTGTCTAATTTTGCAGGCAATTTTGTGAATAACCTCGTACTCCATTTTACGTATGCAGAAAAATTTAGTTATAGTAGAGTCTCCTGCCAAAGCCAAAACGATAGAAAAGTTCTTGGGAAAGGATTACAAAGTGCTATCGAGCTACGGCCACATACGCGACTTGAAGAAGAAAGTATTCAGTATAGATATAGACAATAGCTATACACCCATATACGAAATACCCGCAGACAAGAAAAAACTTGTAGACACCTTGCGCGAAGAGGCCGCCAATGCAGAGACTGTATGGTTGGCATCCGATGAGGACCGCGAGGGAGAGGCTATTGCTTGGCACCTTGCCGAGGTACTCAACTTGGATCCCACCAAGACCAAGCGTATCGTATTTCATGAGATTACCAAGAATGCCATTCTTGAGGCTATACAAAATCCTCGTACAATAGACATTGCTCGCGTAGATGCTCAACAAGCACGTCGCGTGCTCGACCGTATTGTAGGTTTTCAGCTCTCGCCCGTATTGTGGAAGAAAGTGAAACCCGCACTATCGGCAGGTCGCGTACAATCGGTAGCTGTACGCCTCATTGTAGAGCGTGAACGTGAAATAGAGGAGTTCCAGAGCGAAGCCTCATATCGTGTAATGGCCGAGTTTACCACTCCCAACAACGACACCAAGTTCAAGGCCGAGCTCAACCACCGCTTCAAGACCGAACAAGAGGTGAACGACTTCCTTGCAGCTTGCAACGGTGCCGACTATACCATTGAAGAGGTATCGGTGAAGCCTGCCCGCAAAGTACCGGCACCCCCCTTCACAACCTCAACATTGCAACAAGAAGCCGCTCGCAAACTCGGATTTTCGGTGGCTCAAACCATGTCGGTGGCTCAACGCCTCTACGAGAGCGGACACATCACCTACATGCGTACCGACTCGGTAAACCTCTCATCGCTCTGTATCAACACTACTCGTGATGAAATTCTCGAGACATTGGGCGACAAATATCTGCACATACGCAAATATCCCAATAAGAGCAAGGGCGCACAAGAGGCACATGAGGCCATTCGTCCTACTTTCATATCAAATCATGCCATCGAAGGCAATCGCCAAGAGCAACGCCTCTATGAGTTGATATGGAAGCGTACCATCGCTTCACAAATGAGCGATGCTGAAATCGAAAAGACCACTATCACAATAAATATTTCAAACCGCAACGAGCAGTTTATTGCTACCGGCGAGGTTATTACCTTCGATGGTTTCTTGAAGATATATCTCGAAAGCAACGACGACGAGAACGAAAGCGAGATGAGCGACATGTTGCCCACCATGACACAAGGTGAGCACCCCACTTGCCACAGCATCACTGCAACAGAGCGTTACACTCAGCACCCACCTCGCTACACAGAGGCAAGCCTCGTGCGTAAACTTGAGGAGTTGGGTATTGGCCGACCTTCGACCTATGCGCCCACAATCTCAACCATTCAACAACGCGAGTATGTAGAGAAAGGCGATCGTCAAGGCGTGGAGCGCATGTACAACATCATATCACTCTCGAAGGGCAAGGTGACACAATGCACCAAGAAAGAGATAGCCGGTGCCGAAAAGAGCAAGTTGTTGCCTACCGACATAGGTGTTGTCGTAAACGACTTCCTTACCGAATACTTCCCCAACATTCTCAACTACAACTTTACAGCCAATGTAGAGGAGAAATTTGACGATATCGCCGATGGCAAGATCGATTGGGTGTCGGTAATAGATAGTTTCTACACCGACTTCCGCCCCACTATCGAGGCAGCCAACTCATTGCGATTGGAGCACAAAGTTGGTGAGCGTATGTTGGGTAACGACCCCAAGACCGGTCGTCCCGTATCGGTAAAAATTGGTCGTTTTGGTCCTATAGTACAAATAGGCTTGCCCAATGACGACGACAAGCCCATTTTCGCATCGTTGCTCAAAGAGCAATCGATGAACAGCATCACCCTCGAAGAGGCGCTCAAACTCTTTGAATTGCCTCGCACATTGGGCGACTTTGAAGAAAAAACCGTCGTAGTAAATAATGGTAAGTTTGGTCCCTACATTCGCCACGACAACAAGTTTATATCTATCCCCAAGACCTATACACCTCAAGGAATAACCCTTGAAGAGGCCATTGAGGTAATAGAGAAAAAACGCGAAGATGACAATAATCGCCTTATTAAGCGATATGACGAGGATGCCAACCTTGAGGTACTCAATGGTCGCTATGGTGCATACATTGCTTACAAGAAGAAAAACTACAAGCTACCCAAAGGCACCGATGCACACAGCCTCAGCTACACCGACTGCTTGCACATCATCGAAAGTGCCGATAAGGAAGACACTTCGGGCAAGCGCACTACTCGTAAGGCCACTGCCAAGAAAAAATAAGCACTCTATCACAATCTTATAACTTAACACCCACCGTTCTACATCGATCGGTGGGTGTTGTAATTTTTTTGCATTTAACAACTATGTTGTAAAAATATATTATCTTTGCAAGCACAAACATTTAGCAAACAATACTATGAGTCAATCTAAACCCATTCACATTGTAGAAGTATCGGGTAAAAGAGCCCTTAATAAGTTCGCAACTTTCCCCACCGACCATTTGTATAAAGACCATCCCTACTATGTACCCAGCTTGGTAGCCGATGTTGTAGGCACATTCAATCCCAAAGAAAATCCCGCCTACGATTTCTGCGAGAGTATTTGCTACATGGCCTATATAGATGGTAAGCCCGTAGGCCGTATAGCCGGTATCATCAACCACCTCCTGAATGAGCGTACTGGACACAAAGAGGCTCGATTTGGTTTCGTAGACTTTATAGACAACAAAGAGGTGAGCTCTACCCTCTTCCGTTTTGTAGAAGAGTGGGCACGCAAGAAAGGTATGACCTCAATGCACGGTCCTCTTGGATTCTCTGATATGGACCCCGAAGGCTTGCTCGTAGAGGGCTTTGACCAAATGGGCACATCGGTGACTATCTATAACCACCCCTACTATGTAGAGCACATCGAGGGTATGGGTTATGAGAAAGAGAGCGACTGGGTAGAGTTCAAGATACAAATTCCCAAAGAGATCCCCGAGAAGCACATGCGTATTGCCGAGATTGTAAAACGCAAATACAACTTGCGCGTACTCAAATATACCGATGCCAACAAGCTCATCAAGGACTACGGACAAAAGATTTTTAATCTTATCAACGTAGCTTACGACCAATTGTATGGCTATTGCCCCCTATCACAACGTCAGATTGACTACTACATCAAGATGTACATCCCCATGATACGCCTTGAGAATGTACCCCTTATCGTTGACGAGAACGACGAGTTGATAGGTGTGGGTATTACACTCCCCTCGTTGGTAAAAGCATTGCGAAAGTCACGTGGTCGCATGTTCCCCTTCGGCTTCATCCACTTGCTCAAGGCTCTCAAGTGCCACAACGATGTGGTAGAAATGTTGCTCGTAGCTGTACGCCCCGACTACCAAAGCAAGGGAGTAAACGCACTGCTCTTTGCCGACCTTATCCCTGTATTCAACAACAACGGATATACATACGCCGAGAGTAACCCTGAACTCGAGGACAACAACAAGGTACAAGCTCAATGGCAATACTTCGATCGCGAGCAACACCGTCGTCGTAGAGCATACTGCAAGAAACTATAATTGACATAATAATCTAATACTACAAACTCGAGTTTATGCAAATAAATCTTGATTTTCTCAAAAACGGCTTCGACTTCCAACCGAAGCTGTTTTCTATGTTGCGCGACTACAACCGTCAGCGCTTCATGAAAGACCTCATGGCCGGTATCATCGTAGGTATCGTAGCATTGCCCTTGGCCATTGCCTTTGGTATCGCCTCGGGTGTAAGCCCCGAAAAAGGTCTTATCACTGCCATCATCGGTGGCTTCCTCGTATCGTTCTTGGGTGGTAACAGCGTGCAAATTGGTGGTCCTACCGGTGCATTCATCGTTATCGTATATGGTATCATCGAAACCTATGGTCTCGAAGGACTCGCCATTGCCACATTCTTGGCCGGTCTTATGTTGGTGCTCATGGGTGTGTTTAAGCTGGGAACTATCATCAAGTTCATCCCCTATCCTATTGTAGTGGGCTTTACAAGTGGTATCGCACTCACCATCTTTGCCACACAGGTCAAAGATCTCTTCGGCCTCACCATGGAGAACGTACCCGCCGATTTTGTATCGAAATGGATTGCCTACTTTGGTGCATTCGACACAATCAACTGGGTGTCGACAGCCGTAGGTATAGGTAGCGTAGTGCTCATTGCCCTCTCGCCCCGCATTTCCAAGAAAATACCCGGCTCATTGTTGGCCATTATCATCATGACAGTTTTGGTGTACTTGTGTCGTGAGGTATTCCACCTCGAGGCATTTGCCAACGTTGAAACTATTGGCAACCGCTTTGAGATAAGCGCCTCAATCCCTGCACCCACAGGCTTGGCTATTAACATGGAGTCTATCTCGGCTCTTATGTCACCTGCCTTTACTATCGCCATGCTTGGTGCTATTGAGTCGTTACTCTCGGCCACAGTAGCCGACGGTGTAACAGGCGACCGCACCAATAACAATACCGAGCTCATCGCGCAAGGTGCTGCCAACTTGGTAGTTCCTTTCTTCGGTGGTATACCTGTTACCGGTGCTATTGCCCGCACAATGACCAACATCAACAACGGCGGCCGCACTCCTATTGCCGGTATCATCCACGCTGTAGTATTGTTGCTCATCCTTCTCTTCCTCGCACCCCTCACCAAGCACATCCCCATGGCTTGCTTGGCCGGTGTATTGGTTATGGTATCATACAACATGTTTGGTGTGCGCACCGTCAAGAGCATGTTTAAGAACCCCAAGAGCGACATCTCGGTACTCGTACTTACATTCTTGCTCACAGTACTCTTCAACCTCACTATCGCTATCGAGATAGGTTTGTTGCTTGCCATCGTACTCTTCTTGCGTCGTGTATCGGAGAGTGTCGACATTTCAGTAGCACGCGACCACCTCGACATTGCACAAGGTACCGAAACTGCTGTACATGAAGAGTTGGATATACCTCACGAAGTAGAGGTATACGAGATCAACGGTCCGTTCTTCTTTGGTGTGGCAACAAAGTTCGACGAGATGATGAACAACATCAAAGACAAGCCTCAAGTACGCATTATTCGTATGCGTCGTGTACCGTTTGTCGACTCTACCGGTCTGCACAACCTTGAGAACCTTATCGCCAGCTCACGCAAAGAAGGTATCGACATTATCCTCTCGGGTGTAAGCGACAAGGTACACACTACACTTGTCAATGCCGGTATCGATAAGGTGATTGGCGAAGATCACATCTTCGACCACATCAACAAGGCCCTCGATAAGGCTCGCACTATGATCAAATAAAATACAAATACAACAAACCAACAAAGGAGGTACACCTGTATAATTCGGTGTACCTCCTTTTTATATCCTATTTATTATATAGTATTAGAACTTGACGGCAACGCCTCCCATGATTTGTATGCCGGGGGCAGGAAGTCCGAAGTAGTAGTCGTGGCGGCGATTGAGCAAGTTGTTGCCATGCAACGATACCGATAACCAATCGAATACTTGATAGGTAGCATAGAGTTGCAAGTTATGCACATCGGCCAACCTACCATAAATGCCATAATCGCGCTCGAGCTGCATATTGTAGTCAAGTTTTACGTCCAACTGCTTGAAAGGATGTACAGCAACACTCACATTGGCCTCCCAGCGAGGGCGATTGTAGGTTATCGCTTCGCCATTGTGTGTCCAGTAACGATAGGCTGCATCGGCCGAGAAGGTTACATATTCTGTTATATCGGCATTAACAGCCAATCCGGCCTTGATACATTGAGCATCTATAACATCCCATGCAATAGCCTGCGAAAATCCATCAACGCGCTGGAACAAAGCCTGATTGGCAATCTCATAACCACCAAAAAGAGTTACATAGAGTTCGGGTATAAAGCGCATACGGAAGCCCAACTCAGCATCGAGAGGCGAGTAGATTGAAGGAATAGATTGTGTCGGATCGAAATACAAACAATATTGCGATACATCTCCCCAACGATTGAGTTGCTTACCACCACCAATGTTGGCATATAAAAAGTAGTTCTTGATAAACTCCCAATTGAAGCGCACATCGGGCGCAAAGTTAAATACATTACCATCACCACCGGAGATATCAATCTTTACACCGGCACGAAAACTTGCACAACCCTTGTTCCACGCCACATAGGGCAAGAGTCGCATCATAAAGATATGGCGTGTAAGGGTATTAGGAGGCAATACCGCGTCTACTTCATCGACAGGCGGCAAGTCCAAAAGCCCGTTGTATTGCAAGTATTCACCTTGAATATCACCACCGACACACCAACTATCGTTAAGCATTCGTTGGTACAAAATATCTATATAGGCATAGTGCTCACGCGTAGCATTAGGTGCATAGAGACCTGTGGCATTATCATAGAGTTGATATCCGGCCACGGCATGCCACTTTTCATAATCGTATTGCTGAGCCTCTCTATTATCTACTCGCAACTCTACATTAACATTATTGACTTGTTGCACCGGATGCTCTCCTACTCCCATCATACCATAGTAGTTGAAATAGGCATAACGATAAGAAGCATT
This sequence comes from uncultured Barnesiella sp., assembly GCA_904502265.1. Taxonomy (GTDB): domain Bacteria; phylum Bacteroidota; class Bacteroidia; order Bacteroidales; family Barnesiellaceae_A; genus Barnesiella_A. The sequence continues at coordinate 7,451 of CAJGDT010000002.1, forward strand.
GAGCGCTGCGGTAATATTATTGTTAAAGACATGAGCATAAGTCAATCCCGCACGCACATCGTAAAAGGTTTGTTGTGTACCGGCCTCATCTTCCACCGGTAAGAAACTACTATTGATGGGCATCACACCATCTATCGATGTAAACTGTGCAGCAACTCCCAAACGATCGTTCTTGGTATCGAGTATGCGATATCCGGCATTGGCCGCCATAGCCATATACATACCCATGTCAAAGTTGGCATAACCTTTATATCGTGACAACGCCTCTTGTTGCGGCACAGCATACGATATATCCACCTTTGTTGGTATAGTAGTAACATCGGCAGCAAAGACATCAGTCGCATAATTGACAGTCTCGCGGTCGAATATAGGGGTAGTAATAGGAGGCATTGTATTGATTTTATTGGCCTCGCGCACCACAGGCGTAAAATTACGCAAGATTGTAACCTCGCGCTGTAATGTGTCATTTTCTTGAGCTTGCACCATCATGGCAAGGAGAGAAATGAAAATGAGAGCGTATCTTTTCATATTTTTGCGCAAAATATTAAAGGTTTTCGAGTCGTTTTTCTATTAGAGTTGCTATATCATCATTGCCACCGGGATAGTTATCTCGCAGTTGCAAAAGATATTGACGAGCCGTATAATTGTCATTCTTGGCAAGATAGATATCGGCTAACAAGATAAAATTACGAGCTAACCAATATGCATGCGACGTACCCTTTTGCACAAAGTCATTCGCAGCTTGCTCAGCCTCGGCAATTCGATTGCTATCGAAATAATATTGAGCTATGATATAGGCCGCCTCTGCACCATAAACCGTACGAGTGTCTTGTGACAAGAAAATTAAATCGGCCATAGCACTATCCATATCACCTTGTGCTCGATAAGATTGAGCTCTATAGTATCGCACCTCTTGCTCTACCTCGGGCGACACACTGCTATGTGACAAAATACGTGCTGCAGTTGCAACAACCTCTTTATGCTGTTGAGTAGGCACATAACAACGTATAAGTGCCAATCGGGCATTATGACGCAACTCGATAGTAGTTGCTTGCTCTTCCAATTGAGCATATTGATGGGCTGCACGATCATATTGCTCCATATCATACAAGATATCGCCACTACGAGCCAAAGCCTCCTCTGAGAAGTTACTATGGGGGTTGGCCTGCAATGAGTTGAGATAATATGACAAAGCCTCTTCATACTTCTGTTCGGCATCGGCCACATTACCCATATAGTAGTAAGCTGTAGCAGTATATTGTCCTTGAGGATACTGAATAGTATACTTCTTGAGCGAAGAGGCATCGCCACTTGTCATATAACTACGTTCGGCAGCAATATAGGAGAGCGAATCCAGCTCGTTCTTATGGTAGTCAACACCTTGTTGTTGCATAAAACTCAAGAATTCATCTACCCTGTCAAGCTCTATATATATCGACTTGATATCCTCTATAGCAACTTTGGCCTCACTGCTTGTAGGATGTTGCACAATGAGTTTCTTGTAAGCATCGATAGAATTGTGTAACTCATTCTGGTTGTAATATAAAGCACCCAACTGTAGCATAGCACTACGAGCCAAAGCATTCTTCGGATATTTTTCGATGAGTTGTTTGAATGTTTTTATAGCCTCTCGATTATTGTTAAGCGAGATATAGGTGAGACCCAACTCATTATAAACCTCGTTATTGTACTCCGATTCAGGATATTTATCAAGATGTTGCTTGAGTAATCTTACTTTTTTGTTGTAGTCCTTGTTTACACCTACTACAACAGCCTGCTGCAAGAGTGCATAGTCACTACCATTGCTATTGTATCCAACAGCCTTGGCATAGTATTTCTCGGCCGTTGCATATTTCTTCGTCTGAAAAGAGCAGTCACCCATACGTGTATATGCATCTACGAGCAACGGAGTTGTTGCACTCTTCTGCTGAGTATATAATTCAAACGCAGTAGCGGCACTGCTATACTTTTTCATTTTTAAATAACAATAGGCTATATTGTATTGCGCCAATGCCACTGTAGTAGCATCGGTGGTAATATTGCTATTGACTACTTGCTCGTAGCATTTGAGCGCCTCTTTATAAGCCTCATTGCGATAGCAACACTCTCCCAACCAATATACCGAACGGACTCGATACTCAGGAGCATAATTACCTAATTTAATCGCCTGAGTAAACAGATTGGCAGCCTCCGATATACGATTATTCGCAAAACTCTCTGTACCAAGCATATATAGTATTTGCTGACGTTGCTTGAGTATTTCGCGCGAAGGCTCCTTGATGCGATCTATATAGTTGAGCGCCACCTTATAGTTGCGAGAAGAAATATATAAGTCCGATATACGACTATTTATATCATCGGTGTAAGGCGAATTGGGATACTCGCGGAGGATGTTCTCAAATAGCGAAAGGGTACTATCAAATAGATTTAAATCGCTCTCATAGGCACACAGCGCTTGATTGTATAGAGCCTTTTCACGCAACATTTCATCGCAATGGCTTTCGGCTGCATGCGTAAATGCTAAATAGGCCTTACTCATATCTTTAATTTGCAGATAGGCTAAACCTTTATGCAAATAGGTACTCTGCGATATATCATCGTCTGCATCGGACACACCATCCAACAATTCAATAGCACGGCTATACTGCTTATCGCGATAGGCCAATATTCCCGCCATGTAGAGAGTAGTGCGACAAGGCTCATTAGTCTCATCCAAATAAAGGTTGATATATTCCGAAGCCTGTGCATCATTGCCCAATTGATAATGACACTCTCCTGCTATACGATACAAGTCTGTCTTATACTTGTCATATTGCTGCATATCAAATAGTTGTTGACACAACGATACACACTGAGCATATTGCTTATTGGCAAAGTCAATATTGAGCATCAGATATTGTGACTCATAGTAACAAGCCGATCCGGACTGAACCAACGATAAATCTCGGCGCGCACTGGCATAGTCGCCATTTTCATAATAAATAAAGCCACTATAATAGCGCGACATATCGCGATATTGCACCGAGTTCTGAGCCAATGCTTGGAACAAAGGATGCGCCTTCTCGCTATCATTGGTGTAAAGGTGACTCATGGCCAAGCGATAGCAATAATCATCCTGCTCACTATAATCTATACTAGCGAGATTTAATTTCAGCAGTTCCTCTATAGCCTTATCATACTCTTTGGCATCATAGTAATAATAACCCAGGGCCAATATCACCTCGTCCTTGTGTAGAGAAAAAGGATACTCCAAGAGATATTTATTAAGCAACTCGGGAGTACGCTTTACGGCATGCTGAGCCTGCGACATTGCAGTATAGAAAGCTGCCTCTTCGTGGTACTGTGCAGCATCACTACGATACAACAATGAAGACATTATATCGAAACATCCCGCATAGTTGCCATCGCAATACATAGCATAACCACGATCAAAATCTGAGGCCGCATCGGTTGTATGCAACGATTGGGCACACACTACACCTATGCCAAGCATAAGAGCCGACAATACTATAGAAAATATACGCATGTATTATATTTTATTGTTTACGATCGGTATTTACCCACTTATACAACTTGTCCGAAGGTCGTATCTTACGATCGAGTTTGATTGAAAAGTGCTGTCCTTTGGTAACCTTATCAACACTTTTCAGCGCTACTCTTATCTCTTCAACCACAACAAAGATTGCTCCGGTTGTAGGACCTGTTATGAGTATCTCCTCACCTACCGACAATTCGCCACTTTCGAGCAAAAATTCGGCAACACCTAAGTTTGAGAAATACTTGACACCTTTGCCTATATACTCTTTGCGCTTGGTAGCCGACGAGCCATAGTTCTTCGACCACTCACCAAGACGTTGTCCCAAGTAGTAACCATCCCAGAATCCACGGTTGAACACAGTGTCCAGTCGAGTGTTCCACTCCTCGATACGCTCGTCGGTAAATGTATCATTAAGGCAGGCTTCGATAGCTTCATTGTAGCATGAAACGACATTGCTCACATACTCGGGACCGCGAGCACGACCCTCAATCTTGAATACTCGCACACCCGAGTCGATAAGTTTATTGAGGAAGTGTATGGTCTTGAGGTCCTTGGGCGACATGATATATTGGTTCTCGATAGCAAGTTCCTCACCGGTCTCACGGTCGGTAACTTGGTATGAACGACGGCATATCTGCATGCAACCACCACGATTGGCCGAGTGGTTCATTTGGTGCAGGCTCAAGTAACACTTACCCGACACAGCCATGCACAATGCACCATGACAGAACATCTCGATGCGAATAGGCTTTCCGGCAGGACCCACAATGTTCTCCTCCTCGATAGCACGGTAGATGTTAGCCACCTGATCCATGTTCAACTCACGTGCCAACACCACAACATCGGCAAATTGCGAGTAGAAGCGCAAAGCCTCTACGTTCGATATATTGAGCTGAGTAGACAAGTGAACCTCAACACCTATACTGCGAGCATAGGTCATCGCGGCGACATCGCTGGCTATAATAGCCGAGATACCGGCATCGCGTGCAGCATTGATAATGCTACGCATCAGTTCCATATCGTTGTCGTAGATAATAGTATTGACTGTAAGATAGCTCTTCAGGCCATTTTGTTCGCATATTTGAGCTATATTGTGCAAGTCGTCAATAGTAAAGTTTACCGATGAACGAGCTCGCATATTCAATCCTTCGATACCAAAATATATCGAGTCAGCTCCGGCTTGTATAGCTGCTTGTAACGATTCGTAGCAACCCACAGGAGCCATAATTTCAAAATCTTCTCTCTTCATATCTGTTTTTTATATCTTTCTTAATTTATAATGTGCAAAGATAGTGAAAAGCAAGAGAAGAAAACTCATGCAAACATGGTTTTCTTCTCTTGCTATATCAATACTTAAAGCTACTGCCACCGAGGAACTCACGCAAAAGCGATGTGGGCGGTATCTCTTTCTCGGTTAGAGAGCGGAAATAATGCAAGAACTTGAGCAGTCGGGCAGCCTCGGCATACTCGGGGCAATTACGCGGTACTGAACGCAATACGGGCACAGCATAGTCGCGTATTACTGCCAATTCAAAGAGCAACGAGGAGTTGAACATGGCATGAGCATTCTCTTGATAAGGGAAAATCCACCTGTCTTCGCCACGGCGCACACTCGGCCAGCGAGCAATGGTATCTTTGGGCGATACACCTCGGGTCTTGGCATCACGCACAATGCGGCGCAACAGACGATTGTCGGTTGTAGGAATGCAGTTGTGATCGTCGATAGATAGTGACGTGAGAGCCGAGGCATAGATGCCATACTTCTGCTCATCGGGGATAGAGGCTGTAAGCTCGGGATTGAGCGCGTGAATACCCTCCAAGATAAGCACAGTAGTAGGTGTAAGTTGCATACTCTTTGCACCCTCCACACGCGATCCACTCTTGAAATCATAGGTGGGCAAAGAAACCAATTCACCATTAAGCAGACGTTGCAAGTCGCTGTTGAATCGCTTCAGATCGAGGGCATACAACGACTCGTAGTCATACTCGCCCTGCTCGTCAAGGGGAGTATCTACACGATTGACAAAATAGTCGTCGAGCGAAATAGCTGCCGGCATGAGGCGGTTGGTCATCAACTGTACCGATAATCGCTTCGAGAAGGTTGTTTTACCCGATGAAGATGGACCCGAGATGAGCACAACACGCGCTCCACCCTTATGAAAACGCTCAGCGATATCCTCAGCAATGGCCGCAATTTGCTTTTCGTGCAAGGCTTCAGCAACCTTTATCAATGACGATGCTTTATCCTCATCTATGGCTCGATTGAGACGTCCTACACCACTGAAACCTATAATCTGATTGAAAGTGGTGTATTTATCAAACGCTTCAAGCATCTTTGATTGGTTGATAGGCGTAGCCGGTCGCGACAAATCTTTTTTGTCGGGAGGCAGGAGCAACATGCCATTGGCATAAGGTTGCAAGTCGAACACCTTCAAGTAACCGGTAGAAGGCACCAGCCAACTATAATACATATCGGCCAGACCATCCAGTTCGTAATATTCGGTATACAAGTCGCCTACAGTATTTAAGAGATCGACCTTCTGTGTAAGACCTTGTTGTTCAAATATTTTTACCACATCGGCAGTATGGGCAATTTTTTGTTCAAAGGGAAGGTTCTTATCGATAATCTCTTGCATACGCGCACGTAGTGCATCGACCTTAACCGGATCTACGGGCTGTCGGGCATCGCCCAACAGACAGTATTTACCATTAGAAATAGAGTGTTCGACACGCAACGATTCGCCAGGGAAGAGCTCGTGAACAGCCTTATACAACACAAAACTGAGCGAACGCTCATAAGCTCGCATACCCGAGGCATCGGTAATATCGACAAACTCTACGTCGCAAGTGTTATATACACGGAAGTTGAGACTCTCCGACTTGTTATTAACACGCGCTGTAACAGCAGGATGGTGCATGTTAAGGCTGATGCGATTATAGATACTCAACAGCGACTCACCGCCTTCAACCTCAATTTTTGTGCCGGTATTGCAACAGTAAATAGTAATGTGCTTGTCCATGGTGGTTGTTATATGTGAATGTTAAATTTTGAAATAAAGTTAAAATACATCGAGCAAATATGGCGCAAGTATTTTTATTTGTTTATTTTTGCAAATAATTTTGGATTGCTATTTTTATGGTGATAAAGGTAGTATATTAAAGCGAAAAATACAATAAATATATACTAAATTAAAAACAATGAATTACTCGTTTTTCGATTTCTTGACGCTGATAGGTGCGCTGGGAATGTTCCTTTACGGAATGAAAATCATGAGCGAAGGTTTGCAAAAGGCAGCCGGTGACCGCATGCAGAAGATTCTTTCTTCTATGACCAACAACCGATTCATGGGTGTACTCACCGGTATGCTTATCACAGCCCTCATTCAATCGTCTTCGGCAACAACCGTTATGGTTGTAAGTTTTGTTAACGCCGGACTTCTATCGCTCATCCAATCTATCGCCGTAATCATGGGTGCCAACGTGGGTACTACCGTAACGGCTTGGATTATTTCTATCTTTGGTTTCACTGTAAAGATTGCCGACGTGGTGTTCCCCGTTATGGCTATCTCTATCCTCTTGATATTCTCTAAGAACAACCAACGTCGCTACTGGGGTGAGTTCCTTATCGGTTTCTCACTGCTCTTCCTCGGTATGGAGTTTATGAAGGACTCAGTGCCCAACTTGCAAGAGAACCCCGCCGCCTTGGAGTTCCTCAACAACTACACCAACATGGGCTATGGCTCGGTATTGTTGTTCTTGCTCATCGGTTCTATCCTCACCATCATCATGCAGTCGTCAAGTGCCACCATGGCCATTACACTTATTATGTGTAGCCAAGGTTGGATTTCGTTTGAGATTGCTGCAGCAATGGTATTGGGTGAAAACATCGGTACAACCATCACCGCCAACATGGCAGCTCTCTCGGCCAACGTATCGGCCAAGCGCGCCGCCTTTGCACACTTCTTGTTCAACATATTCGGTGTGTGCTGGATGCTCATTTTGTTCTTCCCCTTCACTCGCATGATTATTGCCCTTGTAGGACACATCAACGGTATGTCGACCGACGAAGTAAACTACTTGCTCAATTCATCGGCCGCATTGCTTCCTCCCGAGGAGGCCGCTAAGGCTGCAACTACCGTATCGTTCTCATTGGCATTGTTCCACTCGATATTCAACGTGTGCAACGTGCTCATCATGATATGGTTTGTTAAGGTATATGAGAAGATTGTAACCTCTGTTATCAAGCAAAAATCGGCTACCGACGAGGAGTTCCAACTCAAGTATATCAACACCGGTATGATGGCTGCATCGGAATTGAACCTTCCCCAAGCTCGCCAAGAGATTGTAGTATATGCCGAGCGCGTACGCCGCATGTTTGGTATGGTACAAGACCTCTTGCACGAGAAAGAGGGTAGCGAGGCTTACGCTAAATTGTACAGCCGCATCGAGAAGTACGAACAAATATGCGACCGCATGGAGATTGAGATTGCTTCGTTCTTGAACAAAGTAGTAAGTGGTCGCTTGAGCTACGACGGTAAGTTGCAAGTAAACTCGATGCTTACCATGGTGACCGAGATAGAAAGCATTGGTGATTGCTGCTACAACTTGGCTCGTACACTCGTGCGCAAGCAAGAGGCAGGCGTGAAGTTCAACGATGAGATTATGGCCAATATAGATGCTCTCATGGCTCTTGATGCCGATGCCCTCGAAGGACTTGTATCAGTATTGTCGAAGAGCGAAAACGCTGATATCATTGCTACCTACAACAAGGAAAACGAAATAAACAATTTCCGCAATCAATTGCGTGCCGCCAATATGGACAACATCAACGCTAAGCACTACGACTACCAAGAAGGTATATACTACATGGATATCGTAGCTGAGGCTGAGAGTCTGGGCGACTATATCGTAAATGTTGTTGATGCAGTGAAACAACAATCACGTCATAAGATAAAAGCTTAAAATTATAGATACATAATAAACAAGAGGCTATGTCGATAGAAAAATCGGCAAAGCCTTTTGTGGTTTACAACACAACTCAGTAATATATAATACAATATCTTGTAAGGCTATACATTTTGTATTATCTTTGCGCCATCAGAGAGAAACATCTAAACATAAGAATATGAAAAAATTTGCTGCTTTTTTGCTCACAAGCATTCTTACTATTGGTAGCATGTCTGCTCAACCCGTAGTATTGGAGTACAACTTTAATGAAGGTGATAGAACCGGCATTACTTTCTACGACGTAGACCAACTTACCCCTTCATCTTTCATGAAAAGCATTGGTTTTGCTGTAGATAATCCTTGGATACTCATTCGCGATAGTAATACAAGCAAGGATATGTTTATTGGTAGCACTTCGCAATATACCCCCGCAGGACAAGCCAATGACTGGATGGTATTGCCCGCAGTAGAGGTTCGCTACGAAAACATGATGTTGGCTTGGAAGTCACAAGCTTTCATGGCCAACCAACGTGATGGATTGAAAATATTTATCTCAACCAAAGGCAACCAACCCTCTGACTTCCCCACTGAACCTGCTTGGGAAATTGCCGAGGAGGAGATTGGTGCTACAGAGGACTACTTCGAAGGTGAGTTTATCTCGCACGAGTTGTCGTTGTCTCAATATGTTGGTAAGACTATTTACATAGCTTTCGTTAATCAAAGCTACAACAAGAGCATTATTGCCGTTGATGACATCAAGGTGTACAGCAATGACAAATTTGCCGTTAAACCCAACTTGGGCAATATCGTACAAGAAGTTGAACATGTAACCTTCTCAGGCCAAATCTTCAACTATCAATACGACAACATTAATGAAGTTGCCGTAACATTGGAGTATGGCGATAAGAGCATTAGCGAAACTATCAGCAACCTCAACATTGCTCGTGGCGAAAGTGCTCCTTTCACACTCAAGCACCAAATGCCCATCAACCTCAATGAGACTATCAACTATAAGCTCCACGCAACTGTTGGAAACGACAACTATGGCTACTGCTGGTCGGTAACCAACTCATTCCGTCGTCGCGTTGTTATTGAGGAGCATACCGGTATAAAATGTAGCTACTGCCCCCTTGGCATTTGGGCTATCGACTCTATCAAAGAGATTGCTCCCGATAACGTTGCTCCTATTGCTGTACAATGCGCCCAATTGGGTAGTATAAACCTTCTTGTAGAGGACTACACAGGAGCACTTTTCTCAAATGGTCTCACAGCCTACCCCGTAGCTTGGATTGACCGTCGTTACGCATCGACACCCACAGGTAATGGCAATGGCTTCCACTTTGACGACGAGGCTTCATGGATTTCACTCTTCAACAAGCAACTCAATCAAGCTCCCGAAGCCGGTGTAACTGTTACTGCTACATTGAGCGAAGACAAGACTACTATTATCGCCGAGACAAAAGTTCGCACTGCTGTAGATAAGACCGGCCTCGACTGGCGCGTGGTTTATGCCCTCACAGAGGATAGCGTTACAGGCTACTTCCAATCGAACAGCTACTCGGGTAACAAGAACTATGTAGGTGGCTGGGAGAAAAAACCCCAAAGCGTTGAGGTTGAGATGAACGACCTTGCTCGCGGTATATATCCCAACTTCTATGGTGAGGAAGGCAGCCTTCCCTCAACAATGAGCGCCGGTGTTGTAGAGACATACAGCTACACTATCGAGATACCTTTCACCAAGCTCATCGGTGAAAACACTATCGACTTTGTACAAAACGTTAAGAACCTCAATATCGTAGCTATGGTAGTTGACGGTAAGACCAAGCGCGTTGTAAATGCCGACAAGGTTCGCGTTAAAGACCTCACCGGTATCAATGGCGTTAGCAACGATGCAAACGTTAAATGCATTGCCGAAAAGGGCGCTGTAAGAGTTATAGCAAACGATAATGCTACCATGACTGCCACATTGATAGCTCTCGATGGTCGCACTCTTGCTACTACAACCGGCCGTGGCACTGCTACACTCAATGCTACCGGATACCAAGGCATAGCACTTGTACAAGTGGTAGCCAATGGTGCTGTTGAGGTAACAAAAGTTATCGTGCGATAAAGAGATTTTTTTATCAATCATATCATACAACAAGCGAAGCCTTCACAACCGGAGGCTTCGCTTGTTGTATATACATAATAGTGCAGATTAGAAGTTGTATTGTATCATCGTATTGATACGGTGTGCATCGCCCGATTCACCACTATAATTATGTCGTGAACCATAGAGGTACTCAATACCTATCTGACAATTGGGGAAAGGTGTATAAAATGCATTGGCTACAACATACTGGCCATAATGATAGGCCGAAGCCGATAGCGTAGGTTCGTCGTAAAGTCGACATTGACTATAAGCAGCCGATACAAACAATCTCGGTATAATAGTATATTGCACACCACCTACCAAACCCAGAGCATAAGGTGCTACCATCGAGCCATCTCGCTCACCGGGTATGAGGTCATATCCATAGCCTCCCAAGTCATTGAGATAGCTGCCATATCCTCGTCCATACACTCCTTGCATATAGAATGTAAAGTGTCGCGAGGCTTTAATAACACCACTCAACTGTGTGGCCCAACAAAGGGTAAATCGGTTTTCATCGGCCACAAGGTTGCGATAAGAAAGCATACGTAAGAGGTTCGATAATCGTATGTGACTTTGACCATCATCCCATTTATATTGTATATAAGATGGTAAGTCGGGCACACGTTGAGTGATAGCATCATTGTAATGAGGATGCGTAGTATAGGTAGCCGATGGGGTCTCAACGGCTACAACCATCTCCCAATTCTCGCCCATTGGTTGCGTATACTGCAAGAGTGTATTCATAGTAAGCACTGTACCCGAAGGACCCTGAAAATCGATTGTAGGCGGTGCTGCAGCTACATCGCAGAAGGTACTCCATGAACGACCTGCTCGTAAACGCCACAATTGTATATAGGCTTGTCGCAAGCGCATACCATAGTAACCGGCACCTGTCCCACGAAAGTCACTTTCGATGTAGACCGTAAAGTCACCAACTACCGTATTGCGTCCTACTAACTTGAAGAAAAGACGCGAAGTTGATGCATCCATGCTAAATTGATTACGCATATCGGGCTGAGGAGGAGTAGCAATAGCTGCTGTAACAAAATCGACATTACGAGCTATACCACCAAATCCCACCGACATTGTTCCCTTTACATATCCACCTATACCCAACGCCACACGCCCTTTGCGATCGAGAAACAAGAAACGTGGCGCACGAGGATCTTGAAAATGCCTGCCATTGGCTTCATACATAGCCTTTATTACATCATTGGATGTATGATGTTGGTTATGTTCACTGGTAAGTACCACGGCCGAACGGTGATGTGTAGTATCATTGGGCATCATCTGAGCCATAACTCCCATACACGATGCTGCCAAGAATAGAGATGTTATTATCTTCTTTTTCATAAGTAAATAAATTGAATGATTTACATCCAAAACAAGAGAGCATATTGTAAAGTTTAATAAACCATTATTCGGCATCGTACGTTATTAGGGATAAACAATAAAACTGTATTATGGCAAATATTGGAAAAACCGCAAAGTTGAGTGTAGCAACACTCGCTATCATGAACGTAACGGCAGTAGTATCGTTACGCGGACTCCCCGCCGAAGCGGAGTATGGCATAAGCTCGGCTTTTTACTATCTCTTTGCCGCATTGGTATTTCTCATTCCTACGGCACTCGTAGCAGCCGAACTGGCCGCCATGTTCTCCAACAAACAAGGCGGTGTATTTCGCTGGGTGGGAGAAGCCTTTGGCAAACGGATGGGCTTCCTGGCAATATGGTTGCAATGGGTCGAAAGCACCATTTGGTACCCTACGGTACTCACTTTTGGAGCAGTTTCCTTGGCTTTTATAGGTATGGATAGTACTCATGACATGACACTTGCATCCAACCGCATGTACACCCTTGTGGTGGTACTTATAATCTACTGGTTGGCAACATTTATTTCGCTCAAAGGTATGTCGTGGGTGGGTCGTGTATCCAAAATTGGCGGACTTGTAGGTACTATTATCCCTGCCGGCTTGTTGGTGGTGCTGGCAATCATCTATCTGGCCACCGGAGGCAAGTCACAAATGGATTTCAGTGGTAATTTTTTTCCCGACCTAAGTAACTTCAACAACCTTGTACTGGCGGCCGGTATATTCCTCTTCTATGCCGGTATGGAGATGGGTGGTATACACGTACAAGAGGTAGATAATCCCTCGCGAAACTATCCCCGAGCAGTCTTTATCGGCTCACTTATAACGGTACTTATCTTCGTATTGGGTACATTCTCACTGGGTATTATCATTCCCAAGAGCGAGATAAATCTCACACAAAGCCTATTGGTGGGTTTTGACCGCTACCTGACTTATGTCAAGGCATCATGGCTCTCGCCTGTAATAGCCATAGCGTTGGCATTCGGTGTGTTGGCAGGAGTGCTCACCTGGGTGGCTGGTCCATCAAAGGGTATCTTTGCCGTAGGTCGCGCCGGTTATCTGCCTCCATTCTTCCAGAAGACCAACAGCCGCGGTGTACAACGCAACATCCTGTTTATTCAAGGCGGTATTGTTACACTGTTAGGATTACTATTTGTTGTTATGCCCTCGGTACAAAGTTTCTACCAAATCCTCTCGCAACTCACCGTATTGTTATACCTCATCATGTACTTGTTGATGTTCGCCGCAGCCATCTACTTGCGCTACAACATGAAAAAGGCACAACGCCCCTTCCGCATCGGTAATAGTGGTAATATGCTCATGTGGATAGTTGCAGGCATAGGCTTTCTCGGCTCACTACTGGCATTCGTGTTGAGCTTCATCCCTCCCGGACAAATCGCCGTAGGTAGCAAAACCGTATGGTATGCCGTATTGGTAATAGGTTGTATCGTTGTGGTAGCCGCTCCGCTCATCATCTATGCCCTACGCAAACCCGAGTGGCGCGACCCGGCGGCAAACTTTGAGCCCTTCCATTGGGAAGAAAACCCCTCGACCGAGAATAAAAAGTGATAAGGCATTATTATAAGAAAGCATATAGATTAAGAAAGCCTCTTGCCGGAAGTAAATAAGATTATTTCTATACCTATAATAGTCCGTTGTGGTTAGGAACTACAACGGATTATTTTTTTGTGAATGGATAAAAATTGTAGATTTTATTTGCATAATAAAATTTTCTTCATACTTTTGCATTAACAAAATTGTTAAACAATATTGTTTAATAGCAAAAACGATGGATAATAAAGAAAAGCAGAACAAAGAATATCAAATACTTATCGCTGCCGAGCAGGAGTTTTTGACAAAGGGCTACGATGGGGCACGTACTACCTCGATAGCAAAAGCCGCAGGAGTTACCCATGCCATGCTGCACTACTACTTCCGCACCAAAGAGCAACTATTCGAACGCATCGTTGATGAGAAGTTTGCCACGATGTCGCACTCAATGTTCGCAATTATGGGCGACCCATCGCTACCGATTATTGAGCGTATCAAGGGTGGTATCTCTGCCCATTTTGACTTTGTTGCCGAAAACCCTCTCTTACCCCGCTTTATAATTAACGAAATCGTTACCCGACCCGAACACTACGAGGTATTATATAAGCGCATATCCTTGATTGTTGAGACGATTTTTCATGATTTACAATTCGAAGTAAATCGAGCCGCCGAGCGTGGTGAAATGGAAAGGGTCGACGTAAAGATGATACTCATCAGCATCATGTCGATGAACATCTTTACCTTCCTCGCATATCCGTTTATGGAACCCCTGATGGGCGAGTTGATGGCCGACCGCGACAAATTCTTGGCAGCACGTAAGGCTGAAAACATTGAAACCATTATGAAACGAATCAAAAAGCAATAAGTTATGAAACAGACTTTACTTACACTGCTCGTTGCTGTGTGTGTAACAAGTACAGGTGCGCAATCGCTGGACGAATGTCGTCGTCTTGCACAAGAGCACTACCCCGAGATAAGGCAATACGACCTTATTTCACAGACCGAGCAGTACAACCTTTCAAATGCATCACGAGCATGGATACCACAGGTAATGCTCTCGGGGCAGGCTACCTATCAATCGGCAACTCCCACCTACCCCGAAGTACTCAGCTCGATATTGCAAGCCAACGGTCTTGAAATGGTAGGTATACGCAAAGACCAATATAAAGTAGCCATCGATGTGACTCAAAACATTTGGGATGGAGGTGTGTCAAAAGCCAATCGTGCCATTGCCGAGGCTGAAGCCTCAGAACAACGTAGTCGCGTGGATGTCTCGTTATACGACCTACAAGCACGAGTAGACAATATATACTTTGGTATCTTACTTCTTGATGAACGCCATGCACAAACCCAAGCTTTCATAGAAGTATTAGAGAGTAATCTCGCACGCATGCGTACATATTATAATAATGGCATTGCAATGCAAGCCGACGTCGATGCTATTGAGGCAGAACTCCTATCGGCACGTCAAACACTCGGACAAGTTGAGTCGTCGCGTACAAGCTATCGCCATATATTGGAGGTATTTATCGGACAGCAACTTACATCGGAAGTGTTGGAGCGACCCTCTATGCCGGAGGTAACTTCACGCATTTCAGCACGGCCGGAGTTAACATTGTTCGAGGCACAAGAGAACAAGCTGGAAGCACAACGCAGGGCTATAAACGCCTCTGTCATGCCCCGCTTCACAGCTTTTGCTCAGGGGTATTATGGCTATCCGGGCATGGACATGTTTAAGAGTATGGTATCGTCAGATTGGTCGTTAAATGCTATCGTAGGTGTGCGCATGGCATGGAACATTAGCGCCTTTTATACGCAGAAAAACAACCTCGAAAAACTCAACATTGCCAAGCAACAGATTGCCGTGCAACGCGATGTATTTCTCTTTAATACACAGATGCAGACAACACAAGACGATGGCGAAATAGCCCGACTGCAGAAGGCTGTCGAGGACGATGGACGCATTGTCGAATTGCGTCGCAGGGTACGTGTGGCAGCCGAGTCGCAACTGGAAAACGGAGTGATTGATGCAACCGACCTGTTGCGTAAAATTACCGACGAGACCAATGCCATGCTTGCTCGCAGCACCCACGAAATAGAACTTTTACAAGCTACATACAGACTAAAAACAACGCTAAATCAATAAGATATGAAACGAATGGTATATATCTGCGCTACGATACTCGCTGTATCATGTGGCACAAAAACTGAGTTCGATGCACAAGGTACATTTGAGGCTACCGAGGTAGTCGTGTCGGCTGAAGCGAACGGAAAAATTCTCAATTTTGACATTGAAGAGGGTATGACAATCGAGGCAAATAAGACAATAGGCACTATTGACAGCCTGCAACTCTATCTGCAACGTAAACAGCTCACTGCCCAACAATCGGCACTCCTTGGTTCGCGACCCGACATAAAAAAGCAAGTGGCTTCGTTACGCGAACAGATTGCCAAGCAAAAGAGCGAACTGAAACGTGTTGAAAATATGCTTCGTGATGGTGCTGCAACACAAAAGCAATATGACGACATCAATGCTCATGTCAAGGTGTTGGAAAGTCAACTCGAAGCCACACTATCGACACTCGACAAAAACACTACAACTATCAACAACAACTCAACGGCGATGGAGGCACAAATCGCCGCACTCAACGACCGTATATCAAAGTGTCGTATCACCTCTCCCGTAGATGGTACAGTGCTGGTGAAATATGCCCAAGCCGGAGAACTTGCAAGCATGGGCAAACCTCTGATGAAGATTGCCGACCTCGACAACATCTACCTCCGTGCATACTTCACTTCCGACCAACTTGCCCATATTAAGTTGGGGGATACAGTTAAGGTTATTGCCGATTTTGGTGGTGAAGAGCGATATGACTATGAGGGCCGTATTGCATGGATCTCGTCAGAGAGTGAGTTTACTCCCAAGACCATCCAAACAAAGGACTCGCGTGCCAATCTGGTATATGCCGTAAAGATTGCAGTAAAGAATGATGGCCGATTAAAGATTGGCTTAGCCGGTGAAGTAGTGTTGTAACATGAGTGCTATTGAAATACATAATCTATCGAAAAGCTACGGTAAGGTACAGGCCCTCGACAGCGTATCGTTCTCGGTCGAGCGAGGTGAGTTATTTGGCCTTATCGGACCGGATGGAGCAGGCAAGACCACGCTGTTTCGTCTACTGACAACCCTTCTTAACCCCGATTCGGGTAGTGCAGAGGTGGATGGCTGCGATACAGCAAAAGATTATCTTGCCATACGCTCGCGTGTGGGTTATATGCCCGGACGCTTCTCGCTCTACCCCGACCTGTCGGTAGAGGAGAATTTACAGTTCTTTGCCGCCCTATTTGGTGTAACCATTGAGGATTCATACGATCTTATTGCACCTATATACAAGCAAATAGAGCCATTCCGCACACGCCGCGCCGGGAAGTTATCGGGTGGTATGAAGCAGAAACTTGCACTCTCTTGTGCACTTATTCATCGCCCCAATGTACTGTTTCTTGATGAGCCGACAACGGGTGTCGATGCGGTATCGCGCAGTGAGTTATGGGACATGTTGTCGGAGTTGAAAGAGCGTGGCATAACCATTCTCGTCTCTACTCCATATATGGATGAAGCATCGCGTTGCGACCGCATTGCTCTCTGCAACGAAGGACGCATCCTGAAAATCGATACCCCCGAGGGTATTGTGCGCGGATTTGATAAACAGCTATATGGTATCAGCGCCAAGAATATGTTTGCTCTACTCGAAAAGGCCCGCACAGCCGATGGCGTTGAGGATTGCTATCCCTTTGGTGAAAAGCACCATTTGGTGGCGCGTGAAGAGTTTGACGAGGCAAAATTCGTGGCTCAACTTGGCGACATAGTGGGGTTGCAGATTATACGCACTGCACCTACAATTGAGGATATGTTTATAAAACTGATGAAACGATGAACGATATAGTTATATCGGTACGCGAACTGAGCAAGCGTTTCGGCAACTTTACGGCTGTCGATCGTATCTCTTTCGATGTTTATCGAGGCGAAATATTTGGCTTCTTGGGAGCAAACGGAGCGGGTAAAACGACCGCTATGCGCATGCTGTGCGGACTGAGTTATCCCACATCGGGCAAAGGTTCGGTAGCCGGCTACGATATAATGCACGAGGGAGAGCAGATAAAACGTCACATCGGATACATGAGTCAGCGTTTTTCGCTCTATAATGACCTGACCGTATGGGAAAATATGCACCTGTTTGCGGGTATTTACGGACTGAACAAGAGCCAAACCGAGCAACGAGCAACCGAACTGCTCGAACGCCTGAATTTTTCATCGGAACGCAATACATTGGTAGGCTCGTTGCCATTAGGTTGGAAACAAAAACTATCATTTGCCATCGCTACGATACATCGCCCTGAAGTAGTTTTTCTGGACGAACCTACAGGAGGAGTCGACCCCATTACGCGTCGTCAATTTTGGGAGATGATATACGAAGCCGCCGAAAGTGGCACAACAATATTTGTAACCACTCACTATATGGACGAGGCGGAATATTGCACAAGAGTATCGATAATGGTAGATGGTAAGGTACAAGCACTTGACACCCCTACCCGCCTTAAACAACAATTTGCCACAGAGTCTATGGACGAAGTATTTCGCATACTGGCTCGTGGCGCACAGAGAGGAGAATAACCGGGATGAAACAGAACTTTGCATCATTCGTCAAAAAAGAGTCGTTGCATATACTCCGCGATACACGCACAATGCTTATTGTGATGCTTATCCCGGTAGTGCTTATGGTGCTATTTGGGTTTGCCATATCAACCGAGGTAAACAATGTCAATGTGGCTGTCGTTGCACCCAATCGCACCGACGGTATACGTGACGCTGTTGAGCGACTATCACAAAACGAATACTTTACTTTCAAGGGCTATATTACGCCCGACGATATTGACCCCTACCTTCGTTCGGGCAAAGCGAGTGCTGTTGTAGTCTTTGCATCGGATTACGAAAGAGGCGTTACTCAAGCAGCAACAGGAGTTCCAACAAAGCCTGTTATCCAACTTATTGTCGACGCCTCGAATGTCAATACCGCCGGCTCATCTACGGCGTATCTGCAAAGTATATTACTTGGTGCAGCCTCACAACAAGCGATGTTCGAGACTCGCATGTTATTCAATCCGCAGATGCGATCGGCCTATAACTTTGTGCCGGGTATTATGGGACTTATCTTTATTCTTGTATGCGCAATGATGACATCGGTGTCAATAGTGCTCGAAAAGGAGGTGGGTACTATGGAGGTTCTACTCGTATCGCCTGTACGTCCCGTGAAGATTATTTTTGCCAAGATGATACCATATTTTGCCATCTCATGTGTGGTACTTGTAACAATACTGCTCCTTGCACGTTATCTGCTCGAGGTGCCTATGTCGGGCGGTGTTGGGGGTATTTTTACAATATCATTGCTCTACTTAATCTTGTCGCTTTCACTCGGATTGCTCGTATCGACCATTGCACAGACACAAGTAGTAGCCCTGCTTATATCGGCAGTAGTCATGATGATGCCTATACTTATGCTATCGGGCATGCTATTCCCTATAGAGAACCTACCCAAGTTCTTCCAAGTGATATCGAATATCGTACCGGCACGTTGGTATATCGATGCTGTGCGTAAGATGATGATTCAGGGATTACCAATTGTAGCCGTGTGGAAAAACTGTGCTATTTTGCTTGGTATGACCATCGCACTACTCGGTGTGTCACTCAAAAAGTTTAACGACAAATTGGAATAAGACTATGCGTACATTTATAGTACTGTTACAAAAGGAGTTCTTGCAGATTCGACGCAACTCGTTTCTCCCTCGGCTCATCATTGCCTTCCCCATATTGATAATGCTGATTATGCCACTTATCATGACAATGGATGTACGCAATGTCAATGTTGCCGTTGTTGACCTCGACCACTCAACCACCTCGCAACGTATTGCATCGCATATCGAAGCCTCGGAATACCTCAGACTCACACACACCACGACCGAATATCCCCTCGCAATGGATGCCTTGGAGCAGGGGTTGGTAGATGTTATTGTGCAAATCCCGGACCATTTCGAGCGTGACTTAATGGTGTCTACTCCCGAACAAATCAGTATTACAGCTAATGCCGTAAATGCCACAAAAGGTGGCATAGGTATGCAATATATTGTGCAGACCATCGCTCGGACACTTGTAGAACTGCGTGGAGAAAAGAGCCCCACAAAATTGTCGGAATTGGTTACTATCGAAAACCGTTATAACCCGACACTCAATTACCGCCATTACATGATACCGGCTCTGATGATTATACTCTTTATCCTTATATGTGGATTCTTGCCTGCACTTAGTATAGTAGGTGAAAAAGAGTGTGGTTCAATTGAGCAGATTAATGTAACACCAGTTTCGCGACTCACATTCACCCTCTCGAAACTTGTGCCATACTGGATTATTGGACTATTTGTCCTGACAATTGCCATGCTTGTGGCACGTCTGGCCTATGATCTCAGTCCTGTAGGCTCTGTTGGAGCCATTTACCTTGGTGCTGCCCTTTTTATCCTCACGATATCGGGGTTCAGCCTGACTATCGCCAACTTTTCGGAGACCATGCAACAGACAATGTTTGTAATGTTCTTCTTTATTATGATTTTTATGTTAATGAGCGGGTTACTTACCCCCGTAGATTCTATGCCCGAATGGGCTCAGAGGTTTACAGTAATTCTGCCACCAAGATACTACATAGAGATATTGCGATCGGTATACTTGAAGGGTACTACCATTACCGAGCTATGGCCCAACTTTGTCGCACTCGGTATTTTTGCCCTTTGCTTCAATACCCTTGCTGCACTAACATATAAGAAGCAGGCATAAGAATACTCCTTATATACAGGAAAAGAGCCACACTCCCTTACGGAATGTGGCTCTCTTGGTATATCGCTTATACTTATTATCTGTATTTAGAGAAATCGGTCTTAGTCATATCGCCCGACTCAAGGAACTCAGTGTGGAAGGCAAATGCGGCCTTGAGAGTGTGAGGTGTGTGACCACCCTTCGACATCTTGAGGTAATCCCAGAGGAGCTCGCGATACATGGGGTGAGCACAGTTTTCGATGATAGCCTCGGCACGTTGACGGGGCGACTTAGCACGAAGGTCGGCAACACCGTGCTCAGTAGCAATTACCATTACCGAGTGCTCGCTGTGGTCTTGGTGCGATACCATAGGAACGATAGAGCTAATCTTACCACCCTTAGCTACCGAAGGACAAGCGAAGATTGAGAGGTAGGCATTGCGAGTAAAGTCGGCCGAACCGCCCAAACCGTTCATCATCTTAGTACCTGTCACGTGAGTAGAGTTCACGTTACCGAAGATGTCGGCTTCGAGAGCTGTATTCATAGTGATAAGACCCAGACGGCGTACAATCTCGGGGTGGTTAGTGATTTCGCTCGGACGCAAGATAACACGATCCTTGAAGTAGTAGATGTTATCCATGATGCGAGCCAACATATCGTCGCTCACTGTCATACCGCATGTGCTGGCAAATGTACATTTACCTTGGAACATCAACTCCATAGCTGAGTCTTGTACCACCTCGGTGTACATTTGGAATTGGGGGATATCGGGGTTAAGACCCATTTGACCCAATACAGCGTTAGCAATGTTACCTACACCCGATTGTACAGGAAGGAACTCTTTGGGAAGAAGACCGCTCTTAAGTTGTCCGGCGAGGAAGTTACATACGTTCTCACCAATCTTAGATGTAACGGCATCAACGGGAGAGAAAGGCTTAACACCGTCGGTCAAGTCGGTCTCAACGATACCAATAATTTTCTTGGGGTCAACCTTGATAACGGGCGAACCAATGCGGTCGCTGGGCTTGTAGATAGGAATTTCGCGACGATAAGGGGGATCGAGCGGAGTATAAATATCGTGCATACCACGCATTCTGTCGCTCTCGTGGTGGTTGCGCTCGATAATAAGTTTGTCGCAAAGTTCGCATACGGTGGGAGCCATACCTACACCGGCGCCCAAGAGAATTTCGCCATCTTCCGATACATCGGCAGCCTCGATAATACCTACGTGCATCTTGCCCATGTAACCATAACGGAGATATTGTGAAAGATGTGAGAGGTGCAAATCGTAATAGGGCATTTCACCGCTATTGATAAGGTTGCGCGAATCGGCGTGTGATTGGTAGGGTGTACGTGTCTTAATAGCATTTACACGGCTCAATTCACCGTCAATATAGTCGTTGGTAGACGCACCGGTGTACAATCCGATTTTGAAGGGACGTCCGGCGTCATGTTCTGCTTTGGCTCTCTTTGCCAAGGCAACGGTTGTAGCTTTAGGAGTACCGGCAGCTGTAAAACCACCAAAGCCTACGTTATCATCATGATTGATGTACGAGGCTGCTTCTTCTGGGGTAAGAATTCTGAATGCCATAGTGCTTATAAATAGATTGAGGTTATATTTTTATATTATATTTCAATATTTTCTGTTCAATATTTCGCTTGTGATGACAGCCTGTCGCCAATCGACATTCTCGGCCGAAAATACTTCGCTTCTATCATCTTCGGTATAGACACCTCTATCCGATATTTCGTCATTTACAAAATTTTCATTGGGAGTCACTCTCATTCCCTCCTCTACAGGTTCTATAGGAGACAATACCGGCTGGGGCTCGACAACGGGCTCGACCTTACGCACCTTCTCAAGGGGTATTCCCTCTCGCAAAGCCTTGAAAATATCGTCAAGCGACATCTCTTCAGAGATAGGTTGATCATATTCAACCATATCGTCTTCCGGTGCCACCACTTCAGCAGGTGCAGATACTTCTCTTCGACCTGCTGCAGGCTGTGTTTGGCGTCTCTTTTCGGCTTGTTTCTTAACTCGGGATGAGTTAATACTACTAAAAATACCGATGATGGCAAAAACAATATAGAGTAGAATGTCTAAATAATCCATCTTTATTTCGTAATTTTGCGCTCAAATATACAAGTTTATTGAGAGAAAAACAAGAACTATAAGGTCTAAAAAGCAAGAAAGGGCAGTTTTACAACCACCCTTTGCGGAATTAACCTAAACCTTAACTATGAAAAATTGTTTTCGTCTCTTGGGCAAAATAAAAGAAAAATCGCGAAATACACAACAAAAACGCATATATTTTCACCCAAAAGAACAAAATTATCTCTCCGAATAAACGAAAAAATAAAAATTATAAATACAAACACTTTAAAGATAGAACAAACAACCAAGATATATGAGTAATAAGAGACTTTTTATAGAAACATACGGATGCCAGATGAATGTAGCCGATAGTGAGGTTGTAGCATCGATCATGGAGATGCACGGATACCACTTGTGCGAAACAATAGACGAGGCAGATGCTGTGTTTATCAACACATGTTCGATACGCGATAATGCCGAGCAAAAGATTGTGTCGCGATTGGCCTATTTTCGTTCACTTAAACGCAAAAAACATCTCATCGTAGGTGTATTGGGTTGTATGGCCGAGCGTGTGCGTGAGGATTTGGTAAGCAATCATGGCGTAGACCTTGTTGCCGGTCCCGATGCCTATCTCGACCTTCCGGCTCTTATCTCGGCCGTTGAGCAAGGACAACCGGCAGTAAACGTCGAGCTCTCAACAACCGAAACTTATCGCGACATCGTTCCGGCTCGTATGGGTCA
>CAJGDT010000003.1 GCA_904502265.1 uncultured Barnesiella sp.
TGCAACCACTCTGACAATTCATAAGCCTTTGTGCTGTTAGCGGGCTTGATGTAGAAGTCGATACCGTCGCTCGAGATGAGGTCACCATCGTTACTTACACCGTATGAGTAGAAGTTTTGGATATCTTTAAATTTGGTAAGTTCGCCAGTCTCAAGGTTGTAGAGAGTGGGGTAGCTTACAGCTGAAGCTTTGCTGATTGACAAGTCGCCTTCTTCCCATGCATACACAGTCTCGGTAGCCATGGGAGCAAGCCACTTACCATTGTTGCTTGTTACAACGGGTACTGAAGTTACCTCGAAGCCGGTTTTCCATTCTGTCCAGAATTTGTATTGCCACTCGGCAAATACGGCTTGATACTCCTCAACTTGGAACATATACTCGGGGTCTCCGGGTTCTACTGTAATGTAGTCATACATATTGGGTTCTTCGGCCATCCATTTTGCATAGATGTCGTTGCCGTTGAATGTCATGTCGAAGAAGGGATACTCATAAGACCACTCGCTGCCGTTGTAGCGGTATACGATAGGTTGGTAGTAACGACCTTTCTTCTCAACGCACACACCTATTACAGTGTTGCCGTCGCCCGAGATGGTACGAGTTGAGATAAATTGAGTCTTAGTGCCGAGGAAGTCAATCTCGGGGTTGGGAAGCTCTTCGTATTTCCAAGAGCCATCCTCTTGAAGGCGCCATACGCAGGGGAATACAGTGTAGGGCTTGTCATAGTCGATTGAACCCATAATGAAACCTACGATAGTCTTGCCATCAGGAGTAATCTCGTTGGCATAACCTTCGCTGATTTGTTGGTAAGGGAAGGGGAGTCTTTCCCATTGGCCGGTCTCCACACGGAAGATTGCGGGGAGCATGTCGTGGTCTTTACCTACTACAAGACCATCGTTTGATACATCCGAGAAGCACATGTCGTCATACTCGCCTGTTGCGGGAAGTACATACAAACGCTCCTCAACAACGTCGAAACGATAGGCTTCGGTGTATTGACGAGTACCTACAAAGTAACGTCCGTCACCCGAGATACCCATAGTTGCCCAAGGTGTGCTGGTGAAAATTACATCGCACTCTTCGTTAGCCAGAGTGGGGATGGCCATCATTGCCGATAGGGCCAAAAGAAGTAAGTTTTTTCTCATAATTGATTTATTGTTAGGATTATAATTGATGTTCAAGAATAGTTGTAGATTGCAATATTTTTTTCGGGCACAAAATTACAATAATATTATATATTAATTGTGCAAAATGCATGTTTAATTTTTCTTGTTTGTTAATAATTGTAAAACAATTAATTCGAGTGGTGGGTGATATGGGTCTTTTTAGGCTTTTTTCCTTAAAAACATGTTGCTACTATTGTACGAATTGTGATAAATGCATAAATTTGCACCTTGAAAAATATTGTGTTTTTGAAACTAAAAAAAACAATACATATCTAAAAAAAACAATCGCTTATGAAAACTAGATTACTAACAATCTGTATGAGCCTTTTTGTTGCTTTGTCGGCAATGATGGCTCAAGCCGATGTGAAGCTTACTTATCGTGAAAAGTATGGCGACCACATGGGTACATCTTCGGCTTGTCAAGCCAAAGATTACTACTTCTTTAATGCCAAGGGCGACACTGTGCGTCACGTCTTCCACACTGCCGGTACTTCGGGTGTGTTTGATGTGCAAAATGTACACTATTACAACTATAATGAGAAGGGTGAGTTGATTAGTGTAACCGACTATCAATATCGTCCTGCTTATAACGACTGGTCACGTCGTGATAGTATTGCTTATGAGTACGATGCCAATGGTCGCAAAATTGCCGAAATCGGTGGACGTAACACATTCCGCTATACT
This sequence comes from uncultured Barnesiella sp., assembly GCA_904502265.1. Classification (GTDB taxonomy): domain Bacteria; phylum Bacteroidota; class Bacteroidia; order Bacteroidales; family Barnesiellaceae_A; genus Barnesiella_A. Next base: position 1,848 of record CAJGDT010000003.1, read on the forward strand.
TATGACGATAATGGTAACATCGTTTCTGAGGAGGTCTCTGTTTCTGCAACCGGTATGGTAATACAAAATATTACTTACTCAGATTTCGTTCCTGGTACTGTAAACAAACCCCGTAAGTACGATGCCGAAAGTAATGCTTACTCTACTCACACATATTCTGGTACTATTGTCTATGATGCAGCTAACCGTGTTATCGCAGACGATCGTCTTACCATCTCAGGTTCTAAGATGCAACGTCTTGAGTATGTGTACGATGCCAATGGCGTGTGTGTGAGCGAGAAGTGGTATACATCTACTAGCTGGACACCCGAGCAAATCACCCCTGGTAGCGAGGCCGATACTTTGATGTTCAGCAAGGAGATTACTCGCACTCTCAAGAACGATAAATATTATCAAGTGGTAGAGCGTGTTAAGGATGTGATTTCTTGGGATGAGGACTTCAACTATATCTATGGTTGGGTGTCTCAGCCTGCTACCTATCATGAGTATTATGCCAATGCCAATGAGACAACTACTCCCACAGGCTTGACTTTGCAAAATGTATCTACTGATGCTGAGCCTAACTCGGTAAAAATCACTGCACAAGCTCCTGCTGCCTTGACAGGTGCGCAATATATCATCTGGCGCAACTGGGAGATTGCAGCAATTGTAGATGCTGCTGATGGCGTTATTGAGTATATCGACCGCAATGTTGAGAGCCGCACTCACGCTTATTTTGTGCAAGCATACGATGCTACTAAGGGTATTTACTATAATACTACCGACCTCTCTACCATTAACATGTCGGTTCGCTTGGCTTCTGTAACTAATATCAAGATGGTTGCCGGTCGTAAGGATACTGCCAGAGACGCTCAGACAGGTGCTACTTATGATACTTATATGATCACATTGCAATGGGAAGCTCCTGTGTGCGACTACGAGGTGAAGAAGTATGATATATATCAAAAACCCTTTGCAATGCCTATTGCAACTGTGGCCGGTGATGTGCTTACAGCCGAATTGAGCATGCCCGATTCTGAGACTGCCGATATTCGCATCGATGCAATCTATGACTTGGGTATCGCTACCGGTGATTATTTTACCTTCTCATGGGATAGCTCTAAAGACTTCAATGGTGAACAACCTGTTGATGTTCTTACACTCGTTAAGCAAGATGAGAACGGTCACTTGATTTTGGATCTTTACAATGCCGACAATAATATCTATCGTAAAAAAGTATTGATGCCTACAACTGAGGGTATAGGTCCCGAGTATCAATACTACTACAACTACGAGAATGGTTTGCTCGCTGAGAACTACTATATCCAATACAAAGATATGGGCGTGTGGACCGATCCTAAGGAGCACTTTGTCTATACTTACGACGAGCAAGGTCGTCTTGTGAAGAAGGAGAATCTCCAAACATACAACGAGATGTATGAGTACAAGTACGACGAGCAAGGCCGTTTGGTTGAGTATACCAAGTATGGTAAGACCGACCGTAGCAATCCTGATGCTGCATACGACAAGCCTTATAGCACTGTAGCTTACAGCGACTTTGATGATAATAACAATCCTCGACGAATGGATTATACCGACCACTTGTATGCTACCGGTAGCTACTTTGTATTCTATACATACGATGCCAAGGGTAATGTACTTGTAGAGGAGTCTTGGGAGCCTAATGCTCAAAATCCCGAAGGTCGTGTTGCCAACTATAAGTATGAGAATACTTACGATGAGTATGGCGTGATTACAGAGCGCGTTATGAGCAACCGTAACTGGGATACCGATGGCTTTATTTATGCTACTCGCGAAACACGCACACGTGTATCTGATACTCAATACGACTATGTAATTTACAACTACGTTGAGCGCGAGCAAGAGTGGGCTGTATATCGTTCACACACTGAGTATTATGCTGTACTTGATGGCGCATATGCTCCTCGTGATTTGAAAGTCGATTATATCAGCAATGCCAACTTTACCAATGCTGTTCAACTTACATGTACTGTTCCTGAGAAAGAAGTTCCCAATGCACAATACATTGTATGGTTCGACTGGCAACCCGTCGATACAGTAGCAGCCGTTGGTGGTAAGATTACAGCTATTGTAGAGAACTTGCCCAACGGTCGTGAAGTTGAGTTCCTCGTACAATCGTACGATGCCGTGAATGATGTTATGTACAACGTATCTAACGTTGCTACAGCAAGCTATACAATCGAGTTGGCTCCTATCAGCAACTTGCGTTTCAAAGAGCAAACAATTGGCGAATTTACCGATGGTCAAGGTGGCAAGCACCCTGCTTACTGGATCCACTTTACATGGGATGCACCCGAAACCGACCTTGAGGTAATTGGTTATAACGTTTACGAAAAGGGTTGGGTAGTGCCCCAAAGCACTGTTACCAACACTTGCGACAGTATCTCAATCTATCGTGAAGAAAACTTCAACTCGCCCGACCAACAAAAAGAGGTTGCTGTTGAGGTTACAGTTCTCTATGAGGTAGGTGAGTCGGAGCGTGTAGGCGAAACATTCAGTGTTGCTAATATGGGCGTTGAGAGCGTGAAAGTAGCTCAAGCCTATGTTGAGGGTAATACTCTCTACACTCGCAATGTTGCCGATGTTGTAGTATACAACGCTGCAGGTGTAGCTGTTGTTAGTCGTGCCGCTGTAGAGTCTGTTGACTTGTCATCAATGCCTGCCGGCGTATATGTTGCCGCTGTTAAGACCGGCGATAAGTTGCAAATTATCAAGTTTGCTCGTCGCTAATTCTTAGACATATTTCCTATCGAGAGGTCGCATCGTTATATCGGTGCGACCTCTTGTTGTTAATTGCCTAATTGTGAATATTTGAAAGTGTTAAAAAGTATTAATGCATAACTATTTGCATGTACGCGTATGTATAAATATAAGCTATTAATCGTAACTTTGCACCCAATAATTTTATTTTTAACCAATCAATTTTACCAATGAAGAAAAATCTACTCTCAATGAGTTTGTGCGCAGCTTTGTTTGCAACAGCTCTTCAGGTGAATGCTGAGCCCACTATGGTAGCCTCTTACAAGTTAGGCGATAGTATGGGTGCTTCTGGCGTTACACTCAAATCAATCAATCTTTATGACGGTGAAAACAAGGTACAACGTACTTATGAGATTGCTACTGACTACAATGGCGACTCTTACACCGAGACCATTATTACTTACACTTACAACGAACGTGGTCTCTTAGAGCGTGCGTATAACGTTCAATACCAACCCGCATACGGTAAGTGGGAACCCAAAGACGAGTGTGTATATCAATATGACGATCAAGGTCGTCTTATCAAAGAAGATACTGCCAACCGCGGTAATTCTTACACATACAACGAGCAAGGTTTCTTGGTAAATGAGAAGTATTACAGCAATACTACTCCCACAACTATCCAAGATATCAGCTATTTTGATTTCGATGCCAACGGCAACCCCGCACGTGCTGAGTCTGACGGCTATCAATCTGACTACCGTTTTGATGCAGTTTATTCTTATGATGCTATGGGTCGTTGCATCGACATCATGCGTCATTGTGTAAACGGAGCTGTACACAGCCGCGATACATACACTTACGACGAAGCTGGTGTGTTGGTTAACAAATACGAGTACATGTCGGCTTATGGAAAAGCCGGTCGTGAAAGTGCTACTCCCGGTTCTGAGAAAGATACCTTGCGCTTCAACTACCACAACGAGCGTACTGCTCTTGGTAATGGCTGGTATAACAAGATTACTTGGACTTGGGATACTATCCTCAAAATGTGGACAAAGGGTTCTACTACATACAACGAACTCTATGTAAACCTCGATGGTGCTTACGCTCCTCTCAACGCTGTTGCTGAGAATGTTTCTACTCCCGAGCGTCCCAATACTGTTAAGGTTACTGCCGACGCTCCCGCTACACTTCCCGTTGCCAACACAAGCTACGTCATCTGGCGTAACGGTATGATGATTGCTACTGTTGAGGCTGTTAATGGCAAAATCGAATACTTCGACGAGAATGTTGAGAACGCCAGCTATGAGTACTTCGTTCAAGCATACGACGCTGCCAACGATGTATACTACAATGCGAGTGACGTTGCTGCTGTCGATGTAAAAATGCCCCTCAGCTATGCCGAGAACATTCGCGTAGTTGGTGGTTATCATGGCACATACAACGACCCCGATGCAGGTGCATACGAGTCATTCTTTATCAAGCTTGCTTGGGATGTTAAACCCTGCGATGATCCCGTTCTTGGTTACAAAGTATGGGTATATCCTTGGGCTTATCCTCTCGTAGAGATTAACGGTGATGTAAAAGAGTGCGAGTTGAGCATGGTTGACGACGAGGCTGCCAATATCCGCGTTGACGTTGTGTATGAGCACGGCGTACAAGAGGGCGAATATGTTACTTTGTTCTGGGATAACAGCGTCGACTTCGAAGGCGAACCCACTGTGAAATACTATGTTTCATATGAGAAGAACTATGGCGACCACATGGGTACTCCCGGTGCTTCAAGCATCAACTACTACATCTACGACAACAACAACAACCTCTCTCGTCGCATCGACTACGGTTATCAAACCGATGGTAGCGCCGTTCCTACTTACCACTACTTCTATGAGTATAACCAAAATGGCCAAATCATCTCTGAGTTCTATCGTCAAATGAACTCTTTGGGTGAGTGGGGTAAGAACAAAATGACTTATGTTTATACATACGACTCTTATGGTCGCTTGGCTACTAAAGAGGATACTACTTCACACCGTCTCTATGAGTACTTCTACGACCTTACCGGCCGTCTTACTTCAATGACCGATAAGACAAGAACTTACGGTTCTAACGAGTATGACAAGTTGAACTCTACTACCAACTATGTTACTTACGACGAGAAAGGCAATCCTACTTATGTAGAGTATGTACACCACGCTTATGCTTCAAGCTGCTACAACACTACATATACTTATGACGATCAAAACCGTGTGCTCGTTCAAGAGTCTCGCACTCCCGAAGGCTTGGCTTACGAGAAGTTTGAGTACACTTACGACAAATATGGTGTTATTACATTGCAAGTACGTTATATACCTTGGTACGATGAAGTGACTTATCAACCTACCGAGAATTTCGTTGCCTCAACACGCACAGTTCGCGAGGCTCAAGGTGGCATGGTTTACAAGGCTTACGACGAAAACTATGACATCAAGGGCGATAAGTGGAGCAATACCAACAAACGTTACACAATGGAGACTTACTCGCCCCTCAACGGCGCTCTTACTCCTCAAAACCTCGTAGTTACCGACGCATCTACTCCCGAGTCGCCCAATACTATCGAGATTGAATGTAACTATCCCAAAATCAAACTTGCCAACGCTCAATACATCATCTGGCGTGGTTGCACTCCCGTCGACACTGTTGACGCTCCTGCTACTCAAGGTATCATCCGCTACCGTGATGTAAATGTTGGTAACGGTACTTACGAGTACATCGTTCAAACATACGATGCCGCTTCTGACCAATCATTCAACGCTACAGCTCCCGTAGTATTTACTTTGGAAGCTCAGTTGGATCCCGTTAGAAACTTCCACTTTGTTGCTCAAACTGAGGGCGTTTACCGCGACAAAGAGTTGAATAGCGACCTCCCCGTTTACTGGATTAAGTTTGCATGGGATGCTCCTCAAACAGCTTTGCCCATCCTCCACTACAATGTGTACCAAGATGGCTATAAGATTCCTGTATCACAAACTACCAATACAAACGACAGTGTTTGGGTATATCGTCAAGCTCCCGAGGATATTGCTAACCAAACTACAAGCACATTTGTTGAAGTGACAGTTTCTTACTCTCTTGGTGAGTCTGTTGGTGCTAGCGAGACATTCCCCGTAGAAGTAGCTGCTACTGACAAGGTTAGCTTCGAAGGCTCGGCTTACGTTGCTGCCAAGACTCTCTTCACAGAACCCACTGCTGCTGTTGTAGTTTACAACGCTGCCGGTAGTGTAGTGGCAACTTACAGCAACAAACAACAATATGACCTCTCGGCTCTTGCCTCGGGTGTATATGTTGCCGTTGTGAAAGTTGGTAACGATGTTCAAATTGTTAAAGTTGCTCTCTAAAGAATATCTGTGATAGACAATAACTAATAATTATATGTGTATGAGTGTGCGCCTCAAGCGCACACTCGTACTTATTAAAGTAAATATGAAAAATTTATTCACTGTTCTCTTACTCTCTATGGCTGTTAGCCTTCCGGTTATGGCCGACGACATCTATTTCGAAGACAACTTCGAGAAAGGTATTTCATCGAAATATACTTTGATTGACCGCGATGAAAACCCCAACAAAAGCGGTATTTCTAAAATCAATTTAGCAAACGGTTCTTGGGCTACTGCTCAGTATGACAAGGGCTGTTCGGCTGCTATGAGCTCATCTCACTGTACTCACGATTATCCCGTTGAGGACTGGATGATTTTGCCTCAAATTAATATCAAATCGAGTCGCGCAGTCCTTGCTTGGGATGCTTTCTCGGTACACTATGACCTCCGCGAAAACTATAAGGTGATGATCTCTGAATCGGGTAACAGCACCTCTAATTTCGTTGAAGTTTATTCAGTTGAAGAAGAAGATTACTACGTACGTCGCCATGTCGTTTCGTTGGCCGACTACGAAGGAAAAGATATATACATCGCCTTTGTTCACCAAGACCAAAACAAGTATCTCTTGGGTATTGACAACATCAAAGTAGGTGAATTTGACGGCGATTATGCCTTTACCAATACTACCGATGTATCTGTAAAAGGTGGTCAAGACATCACTATTAGTGGTGTTATTCGCAACATGTCGAGCGAGCACTACTACGAGCCTGTTGTTAAGGTAGGTGACGTTGAGTACACATGGGATGGTGAGGTTATGCCTACTATCTGGTCGCCCGGCGAGGAGGTTCCCTTCTCATTCAGTGTTCCCGCCCCTGAGGAGGGTACTATCGACTACACTGTAGGTGTTAAGTACTCGCGCAACGACAGCGAAATGGTGTGGAGCACTGCCGATACTGTATATTGCTCGGCTTTCCCCCGCAACATCTTGGTTGAGAAGTTTACCGGTACTTGGTGTAACAACTGCCCCGAAGGTACTATCAACTTGCGCAAGTTCGAGCAACGTTTCCGTAACCGCATTATCGCTGTAGAGGGACACTGTGCGATGGGTGCATCTGAGCCTATGGCCGATTCTTTCTACCATCCCGGTCTCCAATATTGGATACATAACCTTCCAGGCATGATATACAACCGTACATTGGGTATGATTTCGCAAACTGCTCAAGACGATGGCTTGATTTACAAAGCAATGCGTAAGCCTGTTACTGCCGAGATTGTTCCCTCTGTCAAGTTTACTAAAGAAGGTGTCTTCGAGGTAAATACTACTGTGCGTTTTTCACAAGAGTATGACAACTCTAACGACCGCTATAGAGTAGGTTATGCACTTGCTGAGAAGGTTGTGCATCAGCCCGATGATACAAAATATGCACAATCTAATAGTTGTCAATACCCCCAAAACCGCGAGTATTATTTCTTGCCCAGTTCAGTGCCCTCATCATTGGCATTCTTCCACAACGTAGGTCGTGGTAATGCAACATCGTTCGATGGTGCTCCCCAATCATTGCCCAATGAGACACTTACTGCCTATACCGACTATGAAGTATCAGGTACCATTGATATGCCTGCAGCTCCTGTCTTTGATAACGACTATCAGTTCGATCCTCGTAACTTCTCGGTTATTGTAGTGCTTATTTATACTCGCGACAAGAGTGTATTGGCTGCTTACCGTGTAGATACCGATGAAATAGATTGGAGCCAATCGGGTGCCGAAAGCATGCAAGATGACATGCGCTATTCTATCAAGAATGTCGATGGCCAAGTTTCGGTGTGCAACATTGATGGCTTTGCCACAATGCGTGTGTACGGTGTAGATGGTCGCCTCATAGATCAAGCACAAGGCCAAGGCGAAGTAGTGGCTAATGCCGGTCAATATAAAGGTATTGCTATTGTATCGGTTGAGACAGCAGCCGGTGTTATAAATGAAAAAATCTTAGTCAAATAATTAACAACTAACTAATTTTGAATCAGATGAAAAAATTATCTATTCTTTTTGCTGCATTACTTTTTGCTGTAAGTGCGGTTGCTGAGAAAGGTGCAATGTTCCTTACCAGCCCTGAGACTTTTCAAGTAATGTCAATGTCGCCCAATGGTAAATGGGCATGTGGTGTGTATGGTGATGGAACATCAATTCTTCAAGGTATTCTCTGGAACCTCGAGAGTGGTGAGATTACTTATCTCTCTACAATCGATGAGTCATTGGCCATGGGCGTTACTGACGAAGGTGTTGTATGTGGTGGTTACACTGACTATACAATGCACGAGGCAGGTCTTGGTACTTATGTAGCAGGTTTCTACAAAGATGGTGTGTGGACTGCGCTCGACAACACTACTATGGAGGACGAAGGCATCCATGTCTTTGGCTCAGAGGCTTACGCTATCTCTGCCGACGGTCGCACTATCGTAGGTTATGTACAAATAGCCTCTTCTGATAGCAAAATCGCTCCCGCACGTTGGGTAGACGGTAAGCTCGATAAGATCTTTACTTACGAAGGTGCAGGTAACTGCTATGCCATTTCTCGCGATGGTTCTAAAGCCGGTGGTTGGGGTTATCAAGCCGACGCTGATGGCGACAAGAACCGTTCATGTGCTGTATGGGAAGGTGACAATGTTCAATACCTCAGCCCCGTGCCTACTGCTTTTGAGGCTGTACGTGCATTCTCTCCCGACGGTAAGAAAGTTCTTTGCGAGTCTTTCGGTCACAAGTTCTCTTATGACCTCGAAACTCAAGAGAAGACTGAGTTGCCTTGGATTCACCCTGCTTGCTGGGGCCAAACAGTATCTTACATCAACAACGATGGTCTCGTATTAGGTGGTGAGGAGTTCCAAGACGATGCTACAGGTGCTTCTGGTCGTTACGGTTATGTTTACGATGCTAAAGCCGGCAAAGCTTCTCGCTTCAACGACTGGATGAAAGAGCAATATAATGTAGAAATCGACGCTAAGAGCTTCTTGGTTTCTTGCGCTGTTGCTATGAGCGACGATGCTAAGACTTTTGCTGTGTATGGTTATCCCATGAACAATGGTGCTATGACCGGTATGTGGGCTTCTATGGTTATCAAACTTGACCAAGAGATCACTTTCTGCGCTCCCTCGGGTCTCAAAGCTGAGAAACTCCTTGGTGTAAACAACGTTCGTCTTACTTGGAACCTTCCTATGATGAACGCTGCCAACGTATTGGGCTACAATGTATATCGTGGTGAGGAAAAGATTGCTGAGCTCTCAGCCGACTTGCTCGCTTACATGGATGTAAACGTTGCTAATGGTGAGTATGCTTATGCAGTTACAGCTCTCTATGAGGATGAGGCCGGCGAAATTGTTGAGTCTGAAAAATCAGCCTCTGTTAAGGTGGTTGTTGCCAAAGACCCCCTCAACATAGTACAAAACATTGAATACAAATCGGCTAACTATAACGATTTGAGATTGCGTTGGAACGCTCCCGCGTCTAACCTCCCCTCTATCAAATATTATAACCTCGATGGTACTAAAACCGGTTTCGGTGGCGGTGTTATTTCGTTCTTGGCTGCTATCAAGTTGCCTACTGATATGGTAGAAATCTATAGCAATACTCACTCTATTGCACGTGTTGGTTTCTTCCCCATCAATAAAGAAGCTATCTACACTATCCGTGTAATCGTTGACGGTGTTGAGAAGTCTGCTAAGACTTTGGATACAAACTCGTTGGTATTGGGCGAAGTGAACCTCGTTGATCTTGATGTTCCCGTAGCATTCGAGGCTTTGAGTGACATTCTTGTTGTTGTTGATATCGATGCTTCAAACTTTACTGTTTCTTCAAATGAGGTAATTGGTGGTATATACGGTGAGGTTGTTCCCGGTTACTCAGACCTCTTGCGTCAATCGGCCGAGCCTGAGTTCTACTCACTTTACGATTCAAGCAAGGCTTCAGGTTATGAAATGCCTATCACATGGATTATCTCTGCTATCTTGAGCGAGACCGGTACTACTGCTGCAAGCGATGTAGTTCTTGGTTATGATATCTATCGTAACGACGAGCTCGTAGGTACTGCTACTGAGCAAAACTTCTATGACGAAGGTTTGTCTTCAGGCGAGTATACTTATGGTATCGTTGCTAAGTATGCTGCCGGTGAATCGGCTTCTGCTACTGCTAACGTGAAATATGAGTGCAACCCCAATGCTTTGAAATCAATCGACGAAGTAGAGGTATTTGCCGGTACTTCTGAGTTGGCTGCTTTCTGGCAAGCTCCCTTGAAGAACGATGAGTCTGTTATTTCTTATGCCGTAGGTCAAAACACTGGCCGTGGTATGTCAATGAGTGGTGCTACTGAGAATATCGAGTATACTGTAGCTCACGCTTATCCCTACTCAGTATTGAACTGGTACGAAGGTTACACTATTGATGCTCTCCGTTTCTATCCCAATGCCGAGGCTATCTTTGCTATCGCTCTCGAGGTGAATGGTAAAGACCATGAGTTCATTGCTCTTGGTCAAATTGGTGAGGAGAATGGTTATGTTCTCAATACTTGGAACAATATTCGTCTTGAAAATCCCTATGTAATCAAGAATGGTGACTATATCCGTGTTAAACTTTTGTGCTCTGAGGTAGATCCTTCAACTTATCCTATTGCTCTCGACGATCAAGTAGGTGCTATGGGTGTATCTGACCTCTATTGCTGGGACTACTACGGTCAATACAGCTCTGTATTGTCTGACGGTGGTTACTCAAGAGGTAACTGGATGCTCGGTATGCTCGTTACTAATGATAGCGAAGAGCTCCTCCCCGTTAAGGGCTACAACGTATTGCTCGATGGCGAAGCTGCTGCCGATATGCTTACTGAGAATAAGTTCAAAACTTCTGGTTACAACTGGAACGATGGTTCAACTCACCGCATCAAAGTAAATACAGTTTACAACTTTGCCGGTGAAGAGGTTATCGCTGAGGGTAAACAAGTTGTATTCAACGTAAAAGCTGGTGTTGAAAACGTTGAAATCAACTTCGTTAACGTATATCCCAACCCTGCTACTTCTTACATCAATGTAGAGGGTGCTGTTGAGAAACTTGCCTTGTATGACATGAATGGTCGCCTCGTAGCTGAGACTGCCGAGAACACACTCGACGTAACAGCTCTCGTTGCTGGCAACTACATGCTCAACATCTACAACAATGGCAACGTTCGCACAGTAAAAGTTCTTGTCGTTCGCTAATGAAGTAGTTCGATAATATTGCCGAGAGGCGCATCCACATGGATGCGCCTCTTTTTTATATATCTACAAAGTTGTAATCTTTATGCCATCCTATTTGTATTTTTATGCCCTCATATCGTAATTTTTTGTATCTTTAAGGCCCTTAAGAAACATCTACGAAAATTATCTTAACCTATAGAATTATTTCATAAATTATGAGAAGATTATCTATTCTCTTTATTGCAATACTTATTGCAGTACATGCTTTTGCCGAAAAGGGTGCGATTGTACTCACCAGTCCCGTCAATTTTCAGGTATTGGCTGTTTCGCCCAATGGTAAGTGGGCTTGTGGTATTTCGGGTGATGGTATAACATCGACCGAGAAAGGTGTATTATGGAATCTTGAGACAGGCGAGTTTACTTACCTTTCGACTTCGGGTAGCTCTACAGCCTATGATGTGGCCGATGATGGTACTGTAGTAGGTTCGGGTGGTTATTATAAAGATGGTCGTTGGCACTCGTTGGGTGGACAAGCCATGTCTATCTCTCGCGATGCGCGCACCATTGTAGGTTACTCAAATATGGGAGGTGGATATGCACCTACCAAGTGGGTCGATGGCAAGCTTGCCCTCGTATATCCCTACGATAATGATGTTGCCCAATGTTATACTGTGTCGGATGATGGTACTCGTGCTGCCGGATGGGGATACACTACTACCGGTGGTGCTCCTCTTAACCGTACTATTGCCTTGTGGAGTGACTCTACTGTCGAGTATCTCAGTTCTCGTGCTACATTTGCCGAGGCCGGTCGTCGCTTCTCGCCCGATGGTACAAAACTTGTTTGCGAAACATGGGGTAAGCCTTTTGTATATAACTTGGTTACAAAGGAGAAGTTTATGATTCCCTTTTATTGCGAGGCTACTACCAATGATGAGGTATGTTCGGCATATCTCGTTTGTTATGTGAATGATGATGGTACTGTGTTGGGACAAGAGGAGATGATGAATCCTTTGAACAACGCTACAGATACTTATGCCTTCATGTATGACGGTGTAGCAGGAAGACCCCGTAAACTTGTTGATTGGCTCAAAGAAGAGCATAGCGTGGAAATAGATGCCAATACCAATAAGGTGTATCGTGGTGTTGAGATGAGCAACGATGGTAAGGTGATATCAATGCTCAGTTATGTGTGTGAGAACGGTATGATTACAGGCGACTATGTATCTATCGTGGTATTGCTCGACCGTGAGGTGGAGATATGTCCTCCTGTAACTATTATTGCCGAGAAACTTCGTGGTCTCAACAGTGTACGTCTTACTTGGAAAGAGCCCCTTATGAATGCCGAGAATGTATTGGGTTACAACGTGTATCGTGATGGTCAACTCATCGTTTCGGAGTTGGCAGAGATGGCTTATATTGATAACGTTCCGGCCGAAGGTCAATATACATACACTGTAACAGCTCTTTATGCTGGCGAAGGCGATGCTATTATAGAGTCGGAGCAAGCCAAATCGGTTACTATCAACGTGCAACCCGAGCCTCTCAATGCTCCTCGTAATATAGAGTGGCATGCTGTCAATTTGAACGATATGAAGTTACGCTGGGGTGAGCCCGAGCCCAATTCTCCCTCGTTTACTTATTTTGACTACAACGAGCGTGCTACCGGTTTTGGTGGTGGTGTAATATCTTTCTCTGTTGCTATGCGTTTGCCTATCGATATAGTAGCCAATTATGCCGAGCAGTATGCTATATCTCGCGTTGCATTTATGCCACGCAACCCCGAGGCAGGTTATACTATCAAGGTATATGTAAATGGTGTGGAGACTTCGGTGCAAACTGTTGATAACAGCAAGTTGGCATTCAATAATATGAATACTATAGACCTTGCTACACCTGTTTTGTTTGATGCATTAGATGATGTGATGATAGCTATTGATATAGATGCATCGGGATTCTCAGTGTCGTCGAACGATGTTATAGGTATGTGCTATGGTATGGCTACTCCCGGATATTCCGACCTTTTGCGTCAAGCTGCAGAGCCCGAGTTCTACTCGCTCAATCAATCATCGGTTGATAGTGGTTATGGCGAATTGTTGGTAAGTTGGGCTATCTCGGCTGTATTGTCAAAGTTGGATGAGAATGGCAAGCCCAATCTTGATAGCGACATTATTACAGGATACGAAATCATGCGTGACGATAATGAGCTGGGAGTGGTTACAACAACCAATTATTTCGATACAGACCTCACACAAGGTCGTCATGAATACAAAATCATGGCACACTATGCCGATGGTTCTGTATCAGAGCCCGCAAGAGCCAACATTAACTTTGCTCCTAAATATGAGGTACTCAGTGCTGTTAGCGATGTGAAAGTATCGGTTGATGACAATGCCGATGCTATCAAAGCTGAGTGGTCAGCTCCTATCAACAATGATGCTACAGTGTTGTCGTATGCTCGTGGCAATAGCTCGGGCAAGGGTATTACCATGACTGGCGCTACCGACCTTATTGAGTATACTGTAGCTCACGAGTATCCTTATACCTTCTTCGACTGGTATGAGGGCTATAATATCACTGCTTTGCGTTTTTATCCCACTGCCGAGGCTGTATTTGGTATTGTACTCGAGGTTGATGGCTTGGATAAAGAGATGGTTGTATTGGAAGAGGCCAACACCGAGAATGGTTATATATTGAACAAGTGGAATGATGTAAAACTCACCAATCCTCATAAGATAAAGGTGGGCGAAAATATTCGTATTAAATTGGTTTGTGCCGATGTTGACCCCTCTACATATCCTATCACTATGGATGGTGGTCGTGGCAATGTGGGTGTATCTGACCTATATTCGTTCAACTATTCAACATATAGTTCGGCCTATTCTGATGGTGGCTTGTCAGGTAGCTGGATGTTGGGTATGGTTGTTTCAAACGACGATACCGATCTTCTGCCTGTAAAAGGTTATAATGTAGAGCTTGATGGTGAGCAAGCTAATGATGCATTGATTACCGAAACAGTATTTGCAAAGGATGGTCTTGGCTGGAAAGATGCACAAACACACCGCATCACCGTTAATACTATATTTGATGTATATGGCAATGACTATGAGGTTGAAGGCGAGCAACTTATATTTAATGTTTACTCGGGCGTTGAACGTATCGATATTGATCGTATCAATGTTTATCCCAACCCTGCAACGTCATTTATAAATGTCAATGGTGAGGTTGAGAAACTTTCACTCTACGACATGCAAGGTGCTCTCGTTATTGAAGCAGCAGCCAATACTCTTGATGTAACATCACTCCCTGTAGGTAACTACGTGCTCAAAATCAGTAATAAAGAAGAGGTACGTACTGTCAAAGTACTTATAGTGCGATAAGTTTCATACATCTATACATATAAGCCACCGCAACCCAATCGGGTTGCGGTGGCTTGTATATTATGCGCTTATGTCAAATGCGCCTGTGAGTTATTTTATCTTTCAATAAAATGTTGTATCTTTACCCTCACAAATACGAATTATTATGGTACAGAACGAACGTGTTATACGCCACGAACTTGTAGTAGAGGCCGGTCGTCGTATGATGATGGCTGCTCGCACAGCCCCCAAGGCACGAGGTGTAGATATTATTGAGATAGCATTAGTGAGTGATCGTGACGACCTTGAAAAGTTGTCGGCTGTGATGCGCAGAAAAGGAGAGGAGAGTGGTATGCAATTCCTCTTGCGCGATTCGGAGAATATATTGCAGGGCGATGCTGTATTGCTCATTGGTACGCCCGTTCTCAACCAAGGCCTCAATTGTGCATATTGTGGTTGTGAAAAGTGTGTCGATAAGCCCTTCTCAGCACCATGTGTCATGAATTCGGTCGACTTGGGTATAGCTGTTGGTTCGGCTTGTTCGGTTGCAGCAACGTTGTGTGTCGACACTCGTGTGATGTTTTCGGCCGGTTGGTCTTCTCTCTCTCTCGATTGGCTACCCGGTTGCACTCAAGTCATAGCTATAGCTCTGAGCTGTACTTCTAAAAATCCCTTCTTCGACCGTCAGCCCCGTGTTGAAGCAAAACCTGTCGACGATGAAAAGAAATAATATTATATTACCTTCAGAATGGGCACAACAGAGTGCCATACAACTTACATGGCCGCATAAGAACACCGATTGGGCATATATGCTCAATGAGGTAGAGGAGTGCTTTATAAACTTGGCACGTGAGATAGCCGCACGACAACTCTTGCTCATAGTTACCCCCGAGCCGGAGCTTGTGCGTACTCGTATTGCCAATGTTGTGAATATGAGCAACGTGCGTCTTGTGGAGTGTAACAGCAACGATACTTGGGCTCGCGACCATGGTGGCATTACAGTCTATATCGATGGAGAGCCGGTCGTGTACGACTTTGCCTTCAATGGATGGGGCTTGAAGTTTGCAGCTTGTTACGACAACCTTATTACATCGCAATTGAGCAAGCAGGGTATGTTGCATGCTCGTTATCAAAATCGTCTAAACTTTATCATAGAGGGAGGCTCTATCGAGAGTGATGGTTGCGGTACAATGCTCACAACAAGCGAATGTCTGCTTTCGCCCAATCGCAATGGCGAGTGGGGTAAAGAGGATATTGAGCTGTACCTTCGTGAAGCCTTTGGCTTAGAGAAGATCTTATGGCTCGATCATGGTTATCTGGCCGGTGACGATACCGATAGTCATATAGATACATTGGCACGTCTTGCTCCCGATAACACCATACTCTATGTGCGTTGCGAAGATGAGGCTGATGAGCACTATGAGGCTCTTAAAGCCATGGAAGCACAATTGCGCACTTTCACTACACTCGATGGTAAGCCCTATCGCCTTATGGCTCTGCCTATGGCTCAGGCTGCCTATGATGAGGATGGTGAGCGACTACCTGCAACATACGCCAATTTCCTCATCATGAATGATGCTGTGTTGTATCCTACTTATGGAGTACCGGCATTGGACGATGAGGCTGCGCGTGTCATTGCCGAGGCTTTCCCCGGTCGCGAAGTGGTGGGCGTTGATTGCCAAGCATTGATAAAACAACATGGTTCATTGCACTGTGTAACAATGCAATATCCGATGAATGTGATAGAATAAAAAATATCCCGATATTATGAGTAAAATATTGAAAGTGGGCATTGTACAACAAAGTAACACTGCCGATATAGAACAAAATAAAGCATCGCTGCGTGCCGGTATCGAGCGTTGTGCCGAGCAAGGTGCACAACTCGTCGTATTGCAAGAATTGCACAACTCGCTCTATTTCTGCCAAACTGAGAATACCGATCTCTTCGACCTCGCAGAGCCTATCCCTGGCCCATCTACCGACTTCTATAGCGAGATAGCTCGCGCCTGTGGCGTTGTATTGGTAACATCGCTTTTTGAGCGTCGCGCTCCCGGCTTGTATCACAATACTGCTGTCGTGTTTGATAGCGATGGCTCTATGGCCGGAAAATATCGTAAAATGCACATCCCCGATGATCCTGCCTATTACGAGAAGTTCTACTTTACCCCCGGCGACTTGGGATTTGATCCTATCACTACATCGTTAGGTAAGTTGGGTGTATTGGTATGCTGGGATCAATGGTATCCCGAGGCTGCCCGTCTCATGGCGTTGCGTGGTGCCGAGTTGCTTATTTATCCCACTGCGATAGGTTGGGAGAGTAGTGACACCGATGCTGAGAAAGCTCGTCAACAAGGTGCGTGGGAGACTGTACAACGTGGTCATGCAGTAGCCAACGGATTGCCCGTTATTACTGTCAATCGCGTGGGTCATGAACCCGATCCCTCAGGACAAACTCGTGGCATACAATTCTGGGGACACAGTTTTGTCGCAGGTCCACAAGGCGAACTTATCTTCTTGGCTCCCGATGATGCTCCTTGTACAACTGTTATAGAGGTTGATATGGAGCGTAGCGAGCAAGTGCGCCGTTGGTGGCCTTTCTTGCGCGACCGTCGCATCGAAAACTATGGCGATATTGTTAAGCGATTTAGAGACTGATACAGTACAATATACTTGCTATATAGATAACAAAAAAGCTGCAATCGCAGCTTTTTTGTTGTTTTATCGGTTTTGTTTCATCTTTATTTTTTTCTCTTTATTTGCCTGCTCTTGTGTCTTATAGACTTTGAGTTTTTCCGACTTATAGATGTCAGCCGGTGTAACGATAGCCTGGTCGGGTCTTATTTGACACCTTTGCAGTATCTCTACAATGCCATCTATATGATACTCGCAGACAGGACGAGGTTGGCATAACTCTATGCCAAGGTCATTCTTAAAGATGTCGTATACAAGTTCGGCGTTGTAGTAGCGGTTGTTGCCCATGCGCAATTGTCGGTCATAGTTGGCAAGCATGTACTTCTTGTAGTCAATCTTCACGGGATTGTTGGTTGCACGCATAAGTGTGTATTCCCCCTTCTCGCCATGACGCATGAATGTGTGTAATGGGGTTAGTGTAACTGTTTGATCTACATGTAATACATATAAGCTGCTGTCACGCATTATAACGATACCACAGTGATTGATTGGCGATTCAGAAAGATGTTCAAGCAAGGCGGTACGCTCGTTGTTGACTGTTTGGAAGATAATATCACCTTCACGAGGTTTATCTATATTGTTACATCCGATGCACAACAATAGAAGTAGGGCATAATAAATATTCTTCATACTTATACAGTTATTTGTTATTTACTGCGAAGGTAAGCAATATTGTCGAATTTTCTTTACTATAGCTATGACAAAATGACGCGCCGAACTGCAATTTTGTCTTGTAATGTATTGGTTTACATGACTTTCTGTCTTATTTGATTTGTGGTATCTCTTTTGATTTTATAGTAGCGAACATCGTTGCTTGCGATGTGTTTTATGTAGAGAAAAAGAAAGGAGATATAAAGATGAATTTCAACAATTTTACCATTAAGTCGCAGCAAGCTATACAGAAGGCTGTCGATTACACAACCCATAACGGAAGCCAATCGGTCGAGCCGGTACATTTGTTGCGAGCCACGATTGAGGTGGGCGATAGTATGGTAGATTTTATTTTTCAGAAGTTGAGCGTTTCTAAGCAATCGCTTTTGCAATGGTGCGACCGCTCTATAGCAGCACAACCTCGAGTAAGTGGAGGTGAGCCTTATCTGAGTCGCGACACCAACAAGGTATTGCAGCAAGCGCAAGACTACTCTACCCAACGAGGCGACCGCTTTGTAGCTCTCGAGTCGTTGTTGATGGCTCTGTTTCTTGTCAAGAGTGAGGCGTCAACCTACTTGAAGGATGCCGGTATTACCGAGAAGGAGTTGGGGGCAGCTATCGACGAGTTGCGTCGTGGCAAGAGTGTTACCGACCAAGGTGCCGAGGGTAGCTACAATGCCTTGTCGAAGTATGCCATTAACCTTAATGAGCGTGCCCGTAATGGTAAGTTAGACCCCGTTATCGGTCGCGATGACGAGATACGTCGCGTATTGCAAATATTGAGTCGCCGTACCAAGAACAATCCTATTCTTATAGGTGAGCCGGGAACGGGTAAAACGGCTATTGCCGAGGGCCTTGCACACCGCATTGTTCGTGGCGATGTACCCGAAAACCTCAAGACAAAGCAAATATTCTCGCTCGACATGGGTGCACTTGTTGCCGGAGCTAAGTATAAAGGTGAATTTGAAGAGCGACTCAAAGCCGTTGTCAACGAAGTGATTGAGGCCGATGGCGAGATAATTCTCTTTATCGACGAGATTCATACCCTGGTAGGAGCCGGCAAGGGCGAGGGTGCCATGGATGCCGCTAATATTCTCAAGCCTGCGTTGGCCCGAGGTGAGTTGCGCTCGATAGGTGCAACCACGCTCAATGAGTACCAAAAATATTTCGAAAAGGATAAGGCTCTCGAGCGTCGCTTCCAGATTGTAATGGTCGACGAGCCCGATGAACTGAGTACCATATCTATCCTGCGCGGACTGAAAGAGCGATATGAAAACCACCATAAGGTGCGTATCAAAGACGATGCAATTATTGCTGCCGTGCAATTGTCGCAACGATACATTACCGACCGTTTCTTGCCCGACAAGGCTATCGACCTCATGGACGAAGCTGCTGCCAAGTTGCGCCTTGAGGTGGACTCGGTACCTGAGGCACTTGACGAGATAAGTCGCAAACTTAAGCAACTCGAGATTGAGCGTGAGGCGATAAAGCGTGAAAATGATAAGGATAAATTGGATACCCTTGGTCGCGAAATTGCTGACCTGCGCGAGGAGGAGACTCGCCTGCAAGCCAAGTGGAAGGCCGAGAAAGAGTTGGTCAACCACATTCAGCAAAATAAGATTGATATCGAGAATCTGCGCTTTGAGGCCGAGCGTGCCGAGCGCGAGGGAGACTATGGCCGTGTGGCCGAAATTCGCTATGCCAAGATCAAGCACAAGGAGGATGAGATTGTCGAGATACAGAATCGCCTACATGACATGCAAGGTGACAAGGCTATGATTAAAGAAGAGGTTGAGGCCGAGGATATAGCCGATATTGTATCGCGCTGGACCGGCATACCCGTGAGTAAGATGATGCAGAGCGAGCGCGAGAAATTACTTCACCTCGAAGAGGAGTTGCATCGTCGCGTGGTAGGGCAGGATGAGGCTATCCGTGCCATATCCGATGCTGTGCGTCGCAGCCGAGCCGGACTCAATGACCCTCGTCGACCCATTGGCTCGTTTATCTTCCTGGGTACTACGGGTGTGGGTAAGACTGAGTTGGCTAAGGCCTTGGCAGAGTATCTCTTTGATGATGAGAATATGCTCACACGCATCGATATGAGCGAGTACCAAGAGAAATTCAGTGCTACTCGCCTTATTGGCTCGCCTCCCGGATATGTGGGTTACGACGAGGGCGGACAACTCACCGAGGCTATCCGTCGCAAACCCTATTCGGTGGTGCTTTTCGATGAAATTGAGAAAGCGCACCCCGACATATTCAACGTGCTGTTGCAAGTGCTCGACGATGGTCGCCTCACCGACAACAAGGGTCGATTGGTCAACTTCAAGAACACCATCATTATCATGACCTCAAACATGGGTTCGCAGCTCATACGCGACAACTTCTCGCGCATGACGCCCGACAATCGCGAGCAAGTCATCGACACCACTCGCGAGGCTGTATTGGCAATGCTCAAGCAGACTATTCGTCCCGAATTTCTCAACCGTATCGACGAGACTATTATGTTTACACCGTTGATCGAGAGTGAGATACAGGAGATTGTAAAGATGCAGATAGCGAGTGTGTGCAGTATGCTATCGAAGAATGGTGTGCAACTGCAAGTAACCCCCGATGCGTTGGCATTCCTTTCGCACGAAGGCTATGATCCCGAGTTTGGTGCGCGTCCTGTCAAGCGTGTCATACAGCGACAATTACTCAATACACTCTCCAAAAAGCTTCTTTCGGGTACTGTAGATAGCACACGCCCCATCGTAGTGGATGTGGAAAATGAGAAATTGACGTTTAGAAATTAATAAAGTATTGAAATGATGTGTCGGACCGTTTGTATAGCATATTATACAAGCGGTTTGACTCTTTTTAGTCTCTGTGATATGCCTATTATGTTTTTAATAAAAATGCAGTTTGTGGTTGAAAATTGCAAATGTGTAGTTTGTTTTTGTTAAATAAAATAAAACTTATCGGTGTTTTTGTTTTGGAATGTGTGTTTTAGTATGATTTTTATTATCTTTGCCGAGTGTTTTTCATAGTATTAGATTAAGATTAAGGTTAACTAAGATTGGTTGTCGCGAGGCAATCAATTTTTTTTATTCCTATGCATCAGCATCTCTCTCATTTTTGAGGTTTTTATTCTCCAATCTTATAAACTTTTATAAAAGCGACCTTACTCGGTCATTTCTTTGTGGTTATACCGAAAATTTTGACTACTTTTGTAGTTTGTAACAAATAGGCACAAAGCATAACGACATGGAACGACAAAAAAGACTTGCAATATTAGGCTCAACAGGCTCGATAGGCCGTCAAACATTGGAGACGGTCGATGCCTATCCCGACCTTTTTGAAGTCTATATGATTACGGCCAATAGCCAGATTGACCTTCTTATTGAGCAGGCTCGCAAGTATCAGCCCGAGGTGGTGATAATTGCCAATGAGTCATATTATGCACCACTACGTGATGCACTTGCCGACCTCCCTATCAAGGTATATGCCGGAGCCGATGCTATTGCCGATGCTGTTACGCTGCCCGATATTGACGTGGTTGTGACAGCCATGGTGGGCTACGCCGGCTTGTTGCCTACCATTCGTGCCATCGAGGCAAAGAAAACCATTGCACTTGCCAACAAAGAGACGCTTGTTGTAGCAGGCGATCTCATTACCCGACTTGCGGTTGAACATCGCGTACCTATTATTCCGGTCGATTCGGAGCATTCGGCTATTTTCCAATGCTTGGTAGGAGAGGGCGATAATGCTATTGAGAAGATAATTCTCACAGCTTCGGGTGGTCCGTTCCGTTGTCACACCCAAGAGCAATTGCTCAAGGTTACACGTGCCGATGCGTTGCGTCATCCCAACTGGAGTATGGGTAACAAGATTACTATTGACTCGGCAACGCTCATGAACAAGGGTTTTGAGATGATCGAGGCGAAGTGGCTTTTTGGTGTGACACCTTCGCAAATTGAAGTGGTGGTGCATCCGCAATCTATCGTTCATTCGATGGTCGAGTTTGCCGATGGAGCTGTAAAGGCTCAGTTGGGTACACCCGATATGAAATTGCCTATACGATATGCCTTGTCGTATCCCGATCGTCTTGTATCGACCGATCGCAAGCTATCTTTGGCCGATTACGCCACGCTTACCTTCGAGCGTCCCGATATGGTGCGTTTCCCGCTCTTGCAATATGCCTTCGATGCTATCGACCGAGGTGGAAACATGCCTTGTATCATGAATGCTGCCAATGAAATTGCCGTAGCTGCATTCTTGGCCGATCGAATAGGTTTCTGTCAGATAGCCGAGACCGTAGCGCATGCAATGAATGTTGTTGACTTTATTGATGCACCCACACTCGACGACTATATTGCTACCAATAGCGAAGCACGCAATCGTGCAACCCTTTTTATTGAAACATTAAAATAACAATATAACAACGTATGGAATCATTCATCATCAAAGCCCTACAACTAATGTTGAGCCTGTCGATTCTCGTCGGATTTCACGAGTTTGGACACTACATTTTTGCTCGCATTTTTGGTATTAGAGTAGAGCGCTTTTTCTTGTTTTTCGATTACAAATTTGCCCTCCTGAGCTTCAAGCGCGAGGCTAAGTCGCTTGTGGTTAAGGTGTGCGATAAACTCAAGTTCGACATCCCCATGTGGGCTGCCAAGCCCTCCGATACCGAGTTTGGTGTGGGTTGGATACCCTTTGGTGGTTATGTAAAGATAGCCGGTATGATTGACGAGTCGATGGACCTTGAGCAGATGAAACAACCCATGCAACCTTGGGAGTTCCGCTCAAAGCCCGCTTGGCAACGTTTGCTTGTAATGGTAGCCGGTGTGTTGTTTAACTTTATCCTTGCGATCATTATTTACACCGGTATTACATTCCACTGGGGCGAAACTTACTTGCCTTTTGAGAAGGCTACTGCCGGTATGGAGTTTAGCCAACCTGCACTGGATAGTGGATTTCGTAATGGTGATATCATCTTGGCTGCCGATGGCGAGAAACTCGAATATCTCAACAACGAAACCCTCCATGCCATTATCGAAGCTCAAGAAGTAACTGTGCAGCGCGATGGTGCCGAGGTAGCAGTTGCCATTGACGATAGTATGATGCTTAAGATCATGAAGCAAAATACTGGTTTTGCTACTTATCGAGTTCCTGCTGTTATCTATATGGTAGAAGATGGTATGGGAGCACAAGTAGCCGGATTGGAGAAAGGCGACAAGATTGTAGGTGTAGATAGCCTTGCTATTGAGTGTCTTAGCGACCTTCACACGGCATTGCAATCGTACAAGTCTCAAATGGTCAATATCGACTTTATGCGTGCCGATAGTCTTATGACTACCTCGGTAATGACCGACTCTTTGGGCCGATTGGGCGTTGCAATGGCACCTCTTGCCGAGGTATATACTTTTGTTACCAAGAAGTATAGTTTCTGGGAGTCTATTCCTCGTGGTATAGAGTTGGGTGTGAGCCGTTTGACCAACTATGTTAGCGACTTTAAGTATGTATTTACCAAA
>CAJGDT010000004.1 GCA_904502265.1 uncultured Barnesiella sp.
ATGTGCGGGTATATGTTCGTGGTAATGACAAGTTTGAGGACTTGTTGTTTGATATACGCAATGCGCAGAAATTCATACACATACAATACTTTATATTCCGCGATGATGTGCTGGGACGTCGCATTCGTGATGCCTTGGTAGAGGCTGCTGAGCGTGGTGTGGAGGTGCGACTGTTGTATGATGACATGGGTTGTTTTACTGTTCGTCGAGGTTTCTATCGAGAGATGATGAAGCGAGGTATTGAGGTGCGAGCCTTTATGCGTATTTTTCAGATACGTCCGTCGTGGCGTCTCAACTTCCGCAACCACCGCAAGATAGTCGTTATTGACGGACAGGTAGGTTACATAGGTGGTATGAATGTTGCCGACCGCTATGTCGATGGTGATAAGGACTTGAGTTGGCGCGATACACACATGCGCGTAGCCGGACCGGCGGTGCATGGCTTGCAGATGTCGTTCTCGATAGACTGGTGTTATGAGAGTAAGAATGTACTATCGGATGAGAAGTACTTTCCGCATCTGTTGCCCACCGGCGATACAGGGGTGCAAGTAATTCTGTCGGGACCCACCGGCCCATGGAATACCATAGCCATGATGTGCGAAAAGATTGTATCAATGGCACACGATTATGTCTATATACAGACACCCTACTTCCTGCCTACCGATTCGTTGGTGTATGCCCTACAAGTGGCAGCCCTCTCGGGGGTTGATGTACGTATCATGATACCCAACCACACTGATTGGGTGGTAATGCGTTGGGGTTCATTTTCTTACATATCGCAGATGCTCAGTGCCGGTGTGAAAATATACCTTTACCAGCCTGGTATGCTGCATGCCAAGACTATTGTGGTAGACGATGAGTTGGTATCGATAGGGTCGGCCAACTTTGACTTCCGTAGTTTCGAACACAACTTTGAGACCAATGCACTTGTGTATGGCGAAGAGCAGGCCTTGCGTGTCAAGGAAGACTTCATGCTCGATGTACAACAATGTGTGCTTATAGACGACCTTGATAAATGGCGACAACGTCCTTTCATGCAGAAAATATACGAGTCGGTGGTAAGGTTGGTCAGTCCTGTTTTGTAGTCACTTCAATAATGGCTGTCGGGGTAGAAGAAATAGCCGTTAATCGTACAGAATATTTGCTGTCAGTGTTTGGTGTGTCGTGCGATAATTACTAATTTTGCACACCATTTCAAGCAGTATAATGAACAGATATCTAACACACACACTATCCAATGGCTTGCAGGTAGTACACTATCCGCATGCCGGCAATGTGTCGTACTGTGGCTTTGTAGTCAATGCCGGTACACGAGATGAGGCTGCCGATGAGAATGGACTGGCACACTTGGTAGAACACACAATCTTCAAAGGTACAACCCATCGCCGAGCCTATCACATACGCAATCGTATGGAGTCGGTAGGTGGTGAACTTAACGCCTTTACATCCAAGGAGGAGACGGTTATATACAGCATATTCCCCTCGCAGTATCAAGAGCGAGCCATGGAGCTGTTGGGTGACTTGGTAACCAATGCCTCCTTCCCCGATGCTGAGTTTGAGAAGGAGCGCGAGGTGGTGATTGAGGAGATAGAGATGTATCGCGATACGCCGTCGGAACTTATATATGATGAATTTGAGAATCGTCTCTTTGCCGGTCATGACTTGGGGCATAATATACTGGGTACACCCGAAGAGTTGGTACAGATAGCACCTGAGAAGGCACGAGCCTTCTTGAAACGCTATTACATACCGCGACAGATGCTCTTTTTCTCGCTGGGAAATGTGCCGTTTGAAAAGGTGGTTCGCTATGCCGAGCGATATTTTTCCTCTATGGAAGATGTGGCAGATGTGCGTCATAGAGTAGTGCCACAACCAATAAAACCCTTTGCTGAACGAATATCGTGCGATACACATCAAGCTCATGTGGTGTGGGGATGTCGCACATATAGTTTGTATGACGATATGCGACTGCCCATGTTGTTGATGAACAATATATTGGGTGGTCCTTGCCTCAATAGTTTGTTGAATGTGGCGTTGCGTGAACAGCGCGGATATGTATATACGGTCGAATCGGCGGTAACGAACTATACCGATACCGGTATTTTTTCAATCTACTTTGGTACCGATGTGCGCCATGTCGATAAGTGTATGCAACGAGTGCGCAAGGTGCTTGACGATGTCAAGCGTACATATTTGACTGAAGCACGCCTTGTGGCCGCCAAGAAACAATACCTGGGTCAACTGCAAGTGGCAGAGGATAATAACGAAGGATTGGCCTTGGCTATAGGCAAGGGATTTCTGCGTCATGGTACTATACTTACCCCCGAGGAGCAAAGAAGTCGTATAGAGTCAATTTCGCTCGATTCCATGCGACAAGTTGCCCACGAAATGCTTGATGCCGATAATTGGTCGTTGTTGGTTTTTGAGCCTTAAAGAAAGGAATAACTATGAAAATAGGAGCAGTAGATTTGGGAGAACAACCGGTGCTATTGGCGCCGATGGAAGATGTTACCGACGCCTCTTTTCGCTTGTTGTGCAAGGAGTTTGGCGCCGATATGGTCTATACAGAGTTTGTAAGTGCCGATGCCTTGGTACGTAGCATTGAGGCAACACGTCGCAAGTTGCACATATGCGATGAGGAGCGCCCGGTGGTGATACAAATCTATGGCCGTTATATAGAATCGATGGTCGAGGCTGCCAAATTGTGTGAAGAGGCACGCCCCGATATAATTGACATCAACTTCGGTTGTCCGGTAAAAAAAGTGGCCGGAAAAGGTGCCGGAGCCGGTATGTTACGCGACGTGCCCAAGATGCTTGAGATAACTCGTGCTGTGGTGAATGCCGTAAAAACACCGGTAACTGTCAAGACTCGCCTGGGATGGGATTGTGAGTCGAAAATCATCGTAGAGCTTGCCGAGCAGTTGCAAGATTGTGGTATTGCAGCCTTGGCTATACATGGTCGCACCCGCAGCCAGATGTATACCGGCGAGGCCGATTGGACATTGATAGGCGAGGTAAAAAATAACCCTCGCATGCACATTCCTATAATTGGTAATGGCGATGTCACTACCCCACAACGAGCCAAAGAGTGCTTCGAACGCTATGGCGTAGATGCTATTATGGTGGGTCGAGGTTCGATAGGTGCTCCGTGGATATTCAAGGAGATAAAGCACTATCTGCAAACAGGCGAACTCATGCAGCCCTTGACTGTGGCCGAGTGTATGAGCGTTATACGTCGTCAATTGCAAGAGAGTGTGGCGCGCCTCGATGAGCGTAGAGGCATTACGCATATTCGTCGTCACTTGGCTGCTACCCCTCTGTTCAAGGGTATCCCCAATTTCCGTGACACACGCATAGCTATGTTGCAAGCATCTACCATGCCCGAACTGCTTGATATTTTACATCGAATAGAGACTGAAATTTTAGGTGGTAATCAGTAGGCCTATTACTTGATTTGTAGTGTCGACATGCTACTTCCTAATCCTAAAGCTTGGTATAGGTAGTCTTGTGAGATGTAGTCGTATTGAGGGTTGACCGTAAAGCAACCTTTTGTGTCGATAAATCCCCACACTGTACCCGTTTTAACCGCAGCACATCCGTCTATAAACGGGTATGCTTCGGTGAATTGTCGCTTTATTACAATTTTTCCCGATCGGTCTGTGTAGGCCCATTTGCCTCTGATTTTAACCGGGGCAATATCCGATTGACCAAACGCACGACAATCTTCAAACGAGGGTGCTACAACTGTTTGTCCCTTTTCGTCGCACCATCCCCATTGCTTGCCACTACGCACTCTTGCCCACACACCATCTGGTATCATTTCGTCATAGGCATGAGTCTGTATTGTATTGCCTTCTCGATTGATTACTAAATATTTATTGTCACTCTTGACAATAGCCAATCCGTTGTCGTTGAATGGATAAGCAGTGGAGTATTGGCACTCGATTATGTTCTCACCGTTGAGGTTAATATATCCCCATTTACCATCAAAATTTTGTACGGCAGCGAGGCCCAGACGGAAATCGCTTACAGTTTTGTACTCCGGTTTGACAATTTCGTGTCCATCCTTGTTTATAAATCCCCACAGAATCTGTTTTTTCTTAACGATAGCCACTGCTGCACGTCCTTCCATAAATACGCGTACCGAATGGTTGTCGCGAAGAGATATCTTAATATCGCCCTTTTCATTAATTGCCCCCGGCATGTCACCATGCTTAATAACCCAAGCCATGCCTTCGCTGAATACAGTGGCTTTTTGATATGAACCAGAGAGCTTTCGTTCGCCTTTGCGGTTGATGTAGCTCCAATCGCCATTGGCATCCTGCACTGTAGCAATATCGTTGTAGAAGAGTGATGCGTTAGTGTTGTCTGAAGAAAATATTGGGGTGTCATTGTAGGTGATGCAGTGGCAACTGTCATCACTGAAGACCATTAGATAATCGGTTTGTGGGCGAGATGCATTTTCATTGCTGCCACAACTCATTATGAAAAATGTTAATATGCTGAAAATCAGTTGGTTATATACTTTTCTCATGATCTTAAAATCCTTATTGCACAAAGTTAGTAATTATGCCTCGAAAAAAATGAATTTTAAGGCAAAAAAAGTGTATATACGATGGGCTGCGATAGAATGTTTTTTGCTAACTTTACACAGGAATAAAATGTTGAAGTTAGAGTATTAATAGGATTATGCAAACTCCTGTATATCATATACCTGCATTGCTTGAAGAGTGTATGCAAGGCCTCGATATTAAGCCTTCGGGAAATTATGTTGACGTGACTTTTGGTGGCGGTGGCCATTCGCGTGAGATATTGAAGCGATTGGGCGCCGATGGACATCTATATTCATTTGACCAAGATGAGGATGCACAACGCAATATTGTCGATGATAGTCGATTTACATTTGTGTATAGTAATTTCAAGTATTTAAAGAACTTTATGCATTATCATGGCGTCGATGGCGTCGATGGTATCTTGGCCGATTTGGGTGTTTCGTTTCATCATTTCGACGACTCGGAGAGAGGATTTTCGTTTCGTTTTGATGCACCACTCGATATGCGCATGAATAAAAAAGCACGTTTTACAGCTGCTGATATTTTAGCAACTTATGATGATAGAAAACTGGCGCAATTATTCTCTCTCTATGGAGAGTTGCGCAATGCACACCGTATAGCTGCGGCTATTGTGGCCAAGCGCGACAAGGGTGGTGTAAAGACTACCGGTCAATTGCTCGAGGTGGTATCGCCCTTTATCAATCGTAAGCAAGAGAAAAAAGAGTTGGCGCAGTTGTTTCAAGCCTTGCGTATTGAGGTCAATAATGAGATGGATAGCTTGCGTAATATGCTGAAGCAAGCCTCTGAGATACTCAATCCCGGTGGTCGATTGGTAGTGATAACCTATCACTCGCTCGAGGATCGTATTGTGAAGAACTTTATCAAGACCGGTAATGTGGAAGGTGTGGTAGAGAAGGATTTCTTCGGACGTGTCAATGCGCCGTTGCGTGCTGTCAACAATAAAGTGATAGTGCCTACCGATGAGGAAGTGGAGCGTAATCCGCGTGCACGTAGTGCTAAATTGCGTATAGCAGAGAAAGAGTAATGCAAATGAAGACGGAGCAAGTAGAAAAGAAAGTCAAAGAGAAGCGTTTCTGGTTAAGGTTGAATAGAGTAATCGCCTTGGCTCTTAATGGCAAATTCTTCCCTCGTGAGTTTTTTACTCAATATTGGGGTGTTTTGCTGCTTTTTGTTACGCTTTTTGTCGCATCAATTGCTCATCGTAACATGTATATGGTGCAGTTGAATAGAATAAAAAAACTTGAAACACAGCTTACTGACCGTCGCACCGATCGTATATTGCTTGAGTATGAGCGCGATGAGAACTTGCGATTGCATGAAATATCGGAGGCGATAGATCGCTATAATCTGCCCCTTATCTATTCGCCTGAGCCCAAAGAGGAAGTTGTTGTTCCTGTAAAGAAAGAGATTGTACAAGATGAAAAAAAATAAATCGGAAAAGGCTAAAAGAGGCATGCCTTATGGCTTGGTGATATTCTTGTCGCTACTTGCTACCGGAGCTATCATCTATGCAATGGTGAAGGTTGCTATAGTAGATGCTCCTCACTGGAATGAAAAGGCCGACAAGATGTGGAAGCTCAATAAGGTGGAAGAGGCTGTTCCTCATCGTGGCGATATATTGGCTCATGATGGTACTCCGCTTGCGCAGACTGTGGCATTGTATACCGTTTTTGTCGATTTCAAAGACCCTCGCATCGATACGCTCATTTATCGAGATATTATTCATCCTGCTGGGGATATGCCCGATACGCTTAAGTTAGACTCGCTATGTGGCTATTTGGCGGAGAAGTTTCCGGTAAAAACCAAGGCCGAATATTATGCCTATATAAGCAAAAAACGAGATACAAAGTCGAGTAGCTGTGTGTTGGCCGAGAATGTAACCGATATGCAGTACAATGAGATGCTGGAGTATTCGGTGTTTAAAAACCGTCGTAAAGGCAAGTATACCGGATTGACCCGACTGAGAGCATTCAAGCGTTTTTATCCCTACGATTCGCTCACATCGGTGGTGTTGGGTCGTGCAGCATTGGCTACAGAGGAAATGCTCGATAAACATCCCGAGTACAAGAGAAATGAATGGCATGGTACATCGGGATTGGAGTATGACCTCGATACACTGTTGTTTGGTGAATATGGAACACAGCAGCGTAGACAAGCCCACTGGGGTTCGAGTATGGCTGTCGTGGAACCTCCGGTGAAGGGATATGATGTGGTGACAACCCTCGATATGACCATACAGGAAATTGCCGAGCGCAATCTTATGGATATGGTGAAAGGGCAAGGTGCTGAATATGGAACAGCCATTGTCATGGATGTAAAGACCGGTGAGATACGTGCCATGGCCAATGTCGATCGTAATAAAGCAGGACGATATACCTTCAAAACCGATAGAAATTATGCCGTAACAGCCATTGAACCCGGATCGGTGGTAAAAACCTTATCGATGGTAATGGCCATGGAAAACGGACGTGTGAATCCGCTTCGAGAGTTTAATTCGGAGGGGGCGATACCAGAGATTGGAGGATACAAGAAGATAAGCCACTATAAAAATCCCTTGACCGTACAGGAGGTGTTGATAAAATCGGACAACCGAGGTATCTGCAAGATTGTGGGTGATGTATATCGTGGTCGTTACAATGATTTTGTTGAGGATATACGCAATTCGGGTATTATGCAGACTGCCGATCTCCCCTTGCCCGATGCGCAACGCCCCCATGTAACTCCTATGCGCTTTGAAAAACAATGGCAATACTATGCTTTTGCACAGATGATCTTTGGTTATCACAATAGATTTGCTCCTATTACAACCCTCTCGGTGTATAATGCTGTAGCCAATAATGGTCGCTTAATGAAACCTCAATTGCTCAAGGGTTTGATGCGAGATGGACAGATCGATACAATCTATCCGCCGGTGTGTCTTAATGAATATTTTTGTACGCCCGAGCATGCCGATCAGGTAAAAGAGATGCTACATGGTGTGGTATATTCGCCTGCCGGAACGGCAACCGTGTTGCAAAAGGGACGTGTAGAGATAGCAGGTAAGACCGGTACTGCTAATGCTGTGTGGGAGAATTCTAAGGTTTTGCCTAAAGGTAGCGTACACAAGGGTAGAGTGTTGCCTAAAGATAGTACTATTCATAGTACGGTCTATGCCGACGGATTATGGCGTTTGGCCTTTGCAGGATTTTTCCCATACGATCAACCGCAATATTCGTGTATTGTAGTTATAGACAAGCCTCGTAAACACAAGGCTTGGGCCGGAGGTGTGGCCGGAGGTGTATTCCGTGCTATTGTCGAGGAGATGTACAGTCGCAATCTGATAGAATGTGATATAGAGTATAAAGATACAGAGGAGGCTAATAATCCTCCTCGCAATCAAGTATATACACCGATCGATGATGTCGTATATAACTATCTTGGGCAATATCCACAACCCGACTCAGTACCTATGCATAGCCCATTGCACGATGAGGCCACTGCCTTGTATAATGAGCATGTTGTGCCATCGGTGGTAGGCTATACGGCCGATGATGCTACCTATTTGTTGGAAAAAATGGGTTTTATAGTTGATGTCGAGGGCATGGGTCGTGTGGCAAGACAATCGATTGAGGCGGGTATACCGTTGCAAAAAGGAATGAATATGAAACTTACATTGAAGTGACAAGAATATGAAATCTAAAGAATTATTATCGGCCATAAAGGTAGTGCAACAACAAGGTGTGTTGCCTGACACAATTACCGGTATAGAGGCCGACTCGCGCAAGATTAGTGCCGGCTATCTTTTTGTGGCTGTCAGAGGCTCACAAGTAGATGGTCATCAATATATAGAAAAAGCAGTAGAATTGGGCGCTACAGTTGTAGTGTGTGAGGAGATACCTGTAGAGTGTGCTACAGGTGTAACCTATATCCAAGTGGCCAATAGCGCTGAAGCGTTGGGTCGTTTGTCTTCTCAATGGTATGGTAATCCCTCAAACGAACTTACTCTCGTGGGTGTTACCGGTACCAATGGTAAGACAACAACAGCTACGCTTTTGTATGAGATGTTTCGTCTTTTCGGTTACAAGGTGGGCTTGCTTTCTACGGTATGCAATTATATCGATAATGAACCGGTGCATGCTACTCACACGACTCCCGATCCCATTTCGCTCAATGCATTGTTGCGTCGAATGGTGGATGCCGGATGTACATACGCCTTTATGGAGGTGAGTTCGCACTCGGCACATCAACATCGTATAGCCGGATTGCGATTTGCCGGAGGTATCTTTAGCAACCTTACACGCGATCATATGGACTATCATAAGACGGTAGATGCTTATTTGCAAGCCAAAAAGATGTTCTTTGATGCTTTGCCTTCCGATGCATTTGCGCTTACCAATATAGATGATAAAGTGGGCGAGGTGATGTTGCAAAACTGTCGAGCACGCAAATATACCTACTCACTGCGTGCAATGGCCGATTTCAAAGCTCGTACGATCGAAAGTCGTTTGGATGGTACTTCAGTAGCATTTGATGGTCGTGAAGTAGAAACACACTTTGTGGGACGTTTCAATGTTTACAACCTTTTGGCTGTCTATGCCGCTACTTGCTTGTTGGGACAAGATAAGGAGCAAACACTGATAAACATGAGTTTGCTGATACCTGTAGCCGGTCGATTCCAAACAGTTTATTCACCTCGTGGCTATGTGGCAGTAATTGACTATGCACATACCCCCGATGCCATTACCAACGTATTGTCTACATTACGCGATGTGTTGGGTAAGGGAGGTCGCATTATTACCGTAGTAGGTGCCGGTGGCAATCGCGACAAGGGTAAGCGTCCTATTATGGCGCAAGAGGCTGCTAAACTCAGTGATGAGTTGGTGCTCACGTCCGATAACCCTCGTTTCGAAAATCCCGATGATATACTTGCCGATATGCAAGCCGGTCTTGATACCGATGCAATGAAGCACACACTTGCCATTACCGATCGTCGTCAGGCCATACGTACCGCTGTGCGATTGGCTCAACCCGGCGATGTGATTCTTATTGCAGGTAAAGGGCATGAGGATTACCAAGAGATACAAGGTGTAAAACATCATTTTGATGATCGTGAAGAAGTAGAAAAAATCTTTGCAGAATAATACCAAAACAAGAACTATATTATGCTATATCACTTTTTTCAAGATTTAAATATACAGATGCCCGGTGTGGGATTGTGGAACTATATCTCATTCCGTGCCGGATTGGCACTTATTCTATCGCTCTTTTTATCTACCATCATAGGTAAGCGTATTATTGACTACCTCAAGTTGAAGCAGATGGGCGAATTGGTGCGAAACTTGGGGCTTGAGGGCGAAAACAGCAAGAAGGGAACTCCCACAATGGGTGGTATAATAATTATTATCTCAATATTGTTGCCTTGTATCTTGGTGGGTCGCTTCGATAGTCTCTATATGATACTTATGCTTGTTACAACCGTATGGTTGGGTCTACTCGGATTTGCCGATGACTACATCAAGGTTGTGAAGAAAGACAAGGAAGGTATGCATGGCAAATTCAAGATAATAGGTCAAGTAGGCTTGGGTCTTATAGTGGGTCTTGCACTCTATTTCAGCCCCGATTTTGTTATAAGAGAAAACATCGAGGTGGCCGGAGTGAATGGCACTGAGATTGAATATCTGCAAGAAGATGTCAAGTCAACTCAAACAACTATCCCGTTTGTGAAGAATCACAACTTTGACTATGCCGACTTAGTGCCTTTCATGGGAGAATATCAAGAGATTGCCGGTTGGGTTATCTTTATATTGGTTATCATTTTGGTAGTAACAGCTGTATCGAATAGCGCCAATCTTACCGATGGCCTTGATGGCCTTGCAACCGGTACATCGGCTATAATTGGTGTAGCCTTGGGTATCTTGGCTTACTTCTCGGGTCACATAGAGTATGCATCATATTTCAATATCATGTATATACCGGGCAGTGGTGAACTGGTAGTATTTATGGCAGCCTTTATTGGTGCCACCATTGGCTTTTTGTGGTACAATTCGGCTCCGGCACAGGTTTTTATGGGCGATACAGGTAGCCTTACGCTGGGAGGTATTATCGCTGTTTTTGCCATACTCATCCACAAAGAGTTGCTTATACCCATTTTGTGTGGAGTGTTCTTTGTTGAGGCTCTATCGGTAATTATTCAAACTACATACTTCAAAATAACCAAAAAACGTACCGGTGTGGGACGTCGTGTATTCAAGATGTCACCTTTGCATCACCATTTCCAAAAGCCTGGTAATGCGGGTATAGAGGCCTTGATTCAACGACCTTTGCAAGTGATCCCTGAGACTAAAATTGTTACTCGTTTCTGGATTATAGGAATAATTTTGGCTGTAGTAACATTGGTAACTTTGAAGATACGATAAGGAGAAAAAATCATGAAGAAAAACAAGATAGTAGTATTGGGAGCCGGTGAGAGTGGAGCCGGTGCAGCAGTATTGGCAAAGGTAAAAGGTTTTGATGTCTTTGTATCGGATATGTCGTCTATCAAAGACAAATATAAAAAGATGTTGGACGAATATGCTATTGCATGGGAAGAGAATAAGCATACTCATGAGTGCATTATGGATGCCGATGAAGTGGTAAAAAGTCCCGGTATACCTGATACTGCACCGCTTATTGTGGCGTTGAAGGAGAAGGGTACTCCCATAATATCGGAGATAGAGTTTGCCGGTCGTTATACCGATGCTCGCATGATATGTATTACCGGTAGTAACGGAAAGACCACTACGACGTTGCTCACTTATCACATTCTCAAGAGTGCCGGTCTCAAGGTAGGTTTGGCAGGAAATGTGGGTCAAAGTCTGGCATATCAAGTGGCTGTGAGCGATAATGACTATTATGTGGTAGAATTGAGCAGCTTTCAACTCGATAATATGTATGACTTTAAAGCTGATATTGCAGTGTTGCTCAATATTACTCCCGACCATCTCGATCGCTATGATTATAAGATGGAGAACTATATTGACTCGAAGTTTCGCATAACACGCAACCAAACATCAGAGGATGCCTTCGTTTATTGGAATGACGACCCTGTAATCAATGAGAAATTGCGCTCATTGCGACTCAATTCGCAAGTGTATCCTTTCTCTGAGACTCCCGAACCTCAGTCTCGAGCTTATACGCAAGACCACAAAGTAGTGATAAATACTCCCAATGATGTGTTTACAATGGATGAGGATGAGTTGGCATTGCCAGGTCGTCACAATCTTTATAACTCGTTGGCAGCCGGTATTTCGGCCAATTTATTACATATCGAGAAAGAAGACATACGACGTGCGTTGAGCAGTTTCCAAGCCGTAGAACATCGTCTTGAACCGGTAGCGACAGTAAAAGGGGTGCGCTTTATTAATGACTCGAAGGCTACCAATGTCAACTCTTGTTGGTATGCCTTGGAAAGTATGGATACTCCTGTTGTGCTTATATTGGGTGGAAAAGATAAGGGCAATGACTATACTGAGATAGAACAATTGGTACACAATAAGGTGAAGGCCATTGTGTGCATGGGTGTGGATAATACACCTTTGCATGCTTTCTTTGATGGTAAAGTGGCTCGTATCGAAGATGCCGGCTCAATGCAAGAAGCTGTAGACAAGGCTTATGCTATGGCAACTGCCGGTGATACAGTGCTACTCTCGCCATGTTGTGCGAGCTTTGACCTTTTTAAAAGCTACGAGGACCGAGGCGCACAATTCAAGGAATGTGTACGTAATTTATAAAAGCAAGTCCGATGGATGAAATCATAAGAGCTACAAAGAAAAAGGTGAAATACACCTCCGATTGGACTCTCTGGGCCTGCTACATCATATTGTGTGCAGTCTCGATAGTAGAGGTGTTCAGTGCGAGTAGTCTTGAGCTAAAGAATGGCAATGTATACCTTCCTATCACATCGCACATTCAGTGGTTGGGGTTGGGATTCATTTTGGTTTTTGGCCTTGAGCATTTGCATTACAAGTACACCAAAATAATGATGTTGTTTGTGGTGTCGATATCGGTGATATTGGCAGTTCTTACCCCTTTTATTGGTGAAAATGTCAATGGCGCAGTGCGTGCTATCAACTTGGGTTTTATATCGGTACAAGCTGCCGAGCCTTGTAAGTTGGCCAGTGCCATGTTGTTGGCATATGTATTGTCGCGTTTTCAGAAGCCCGACGGAACGGGCTTATCTGCCAAAGGTGTGTGGTATGGTATTGCTACTATACTGGTGTTTTTTGCACTGCTCATTACGCAGGGCGGTTCAAATGCTCTTCTTGTTTTGCTTGTAGGAGGATCGCTTTTGGTGTTGGCCGTGTTGCCGCGAAAAGTTATATACGGAGGTCTTATTGCTTTAGCAGTATTGATTGTTTCTGTCGGTTTATTTATTAGTATTGGCAATAAGAAAGAGGATAAGGACGAACTTGTGGCACAAACAACTGCTGTAAAAGAGACATCTAAGCCAAGTGGTATCATGAAATTGTTTCGCTCAGAAACATGGCAAAATCGTATCGATGATTGGTTGCCCGACTCTGTGCCCGAGTATGAAGTGCCTACCAGTTATGCAGTGGGTGGTAATTCGCAGAAACATCATGCCTTTATGGCAATAGCTCATGGCAATGGTATTGGTGTTATGCCGGGTAACAGCCGTGAATGTTCACGTTTACAGCTCGCTTTTTCCGACTATATCTATGCTATTATACTTGAGGAGCTTGGCTTGTTGGGTGGTGGTATAGTCTTGTTGTGTTATTTGGGTATAATTATCCGTGCTGTTATGATAAGCAAGAAGTGCAAGAGTGCCTATGCCTCATTGCTCATTATGGGTATGGCGTTGGTTATAGGTTATCAAGCCTTCTATCACATGTGTATTTCGGTAGGAGTGATGCCGGTATCGGGGCAAACACTGCCTTTTATTAGCAAGGGTGGTACTTCTATTCTTGTTATGAGTGTAGCCATGGGTATGATGTTGAGTGTGAGTCGATATGCTGTTGAGCGTACCGATATGGGCTTGAAGACTATCGATGATGACGATGAGTTGCCCGATGACTTGAAAGCCGACAACCCTGCCGGAGGATTTTAATTTTGAAAAAAGATGTCTATGAAAGAAAACTTGAGAGTATTGATAAGTGGTGGAGGTACAGGAGGTCATATTTTTCCTGCACTCTCTATTGCCAATGAGATAAAGGCGCGTTTCCCCCAAGCCGAAATACTTTTTGTGGGAGCCGACAGCCGTATGGAGATGGAGAAGGTTCCGGCGGCAGGCTACAAAATTGTGGGCCTACCGGTGTATGGTTTTGACCGCCGCAATTTGTTGCGCAACTTCAAGGTTGTGTGGAACTTGGTAAAGAGTATTTTCTTGGCTCGAAAGGTGGTGAAAGATTTTCGTCCCGATGTAGCTGTGGGCGTAGGAGGTTATGCAAGTGGCCCCACATTGTGGGCCGCATCGCATATGGGTGTGCCTACATTGTTGCAAGAGCAGAATGGTTATGCCGGTGTTACCAATAAGTTGTTGGCTCATAATGCCGATGTTATCTGTGTGGCTTATGAAGAGATGGAACGTTTCTTCCCGGCCGATAAGATCGTGATGACAGGAAATCCTGTTCGACAAAACTTGCTCGACCCGATGCTGTCGAGAGAAAAGTCTCTCGAATTCTTCGGACTCGATGCGTCTAAAAAGACTATCTTGGTAGTAGGTGGTAGCCTGGGAGCTCGCACAATCAACGAGAGTATAGCTCAGCACCTTGGTGCAATAAAAGAGAGTGGTGTGCAGTTTATATGGCAAACAGGAAAATTGTATGATGCTCAAGCAAAGGCCGTCTTAGAGGCTACCCCTTGTGACAATGTTAAGCAGATGCCTTTTATATCGCGCATGGATATGGCCTATAAAGCTGCCGACCTTGTTATATCGCGTGCAGGTGCAAGTTCTATCTCGGAGTTGTGCTTGTTGGAGAAGCCTGTTATATTGGTGCCTTCGCCCAATGTGGCCGAGGATCATCAAACTAAGAATGCGTTGGCCTTGTCGAGCCGTCGCGCAGCGGTTCTTATCAAAGATGCTGATGCTCGAAATATGCTGATACCCCAAGCTCTGAAACTTGTAAATGATAGTGTCGAGCTTCTCTCTATGTCGTCAAATATCGCTAACTTGGCACAACGCAACTCGGCGCAACGCATTGTTAAAGAGTTGTGCCGTATAGTTGAGGAGAATAACGAATGAAAAAATTGGAATCATATAAATCGGTCTATTTTGTAGGAGCCGGTGGTATAGGAATGAGTGCGTTAGTACGCTATTGCTTGTCGAAGGGCTTGCGAGTAGCCGGATATGATCGTACTGCTACCCCCCTCACAGCGCAATTGCAACAAGAAGGGGCCGAATTGTTCTTTGATGAGGATGCTGCCCTCATACCGGCATATTGTCGCAACAGCGAAGAAACCTTGGTAGTATATACCCCTGCTATTCCCGATAGTCATGTTGGGTTGAATTACTTCCTCAACAATCACTTTGAGGTAATTAAACGTGCTAAATTGTTGGGGCTCATTACGCACTCGCTCAAGGGACTATGTTTTGCCGGTACGCATGGTAAGACCACAACATCGAGCATGGCTGCGCACATCTTTACTCAATCGCCCATAGAGTGCAACGCCTTCTTAGGTGGTATCTTGCGCAATTATGATAGCAATATGGTGCTATCGGAGCACAGCGAATATGCTGTTATCGAAGCCGACGAATTTGACCGCTCATTTCACCAACTGCAACCCTATATTGCTGTTGTAACATCGACCGATGCCGATCATCTCGACATCTATGCTACAGAAGAGGCTTACTTGGAGAGTTTCTCTCATTTTACTTCTCTTGTACAACCGGGTGGTGCACTCATTGCCAAGAAGGGTATCAAGATGCAACCACGTCTGGTCGAGGGTGTGCGATTATATAGCTATTCGAAAGATGATGGCGACTTTCATGCCGAGAATATCCGTATTGGCGATGGCCGCATAGTCTTTGACTTCGTTGCCCCCGATGGTCGAGTAGAGGCTGTTGAGTTGGGTGTTCCTGTGGCTATAAATATCGAAAATGCCATCGCTGCCATGTCGGTAGCATGGTTGTGTGGTGTGTCGGCTAATGATATGCGTAGCGCCATTGGTTCGTATATGGGTGCCAAGCGTCGATTTGAGTTTTGGTTGCGTACACCGCAGTGTGTTATGATTGACGACTATGCACACCATCCCGATGAGTTGAAGGCATCTATATCGTCGGTTAAAGCCCTCTATCCCGAGCGTCGTTTGAGTGTGATTTTCCAACCTCATCTCTATACCCGAACACGCGATTTCGCTCCTCAATTTGCCGAGGCACTTTCGTTGGCCGATGAGGTAATATTGCTCAATATCTATCCGGCTCGAGAGTTGCCTATCGAGGGAGTTACTTCTCAGATAATTTTTGACGAAATTTTATCTCCTCGAAAAGAACTTTGTGACCGTGAAATGTTGCTTGAACGGATAAAAGAGTATAACTTTGAGGTTCTATTGACAATGGGTGCCGGTGACATAGATCGCCTCTTGCCCCAAATATGCGATATAGTGCGTCCCAAATGAAGCTTTTTTTGAAAATATTGGCTGTAGTCCTCTTTATCGGATACTTTGTTGCCTCAATTATACTGTGGCGCAGCAAAGACGATATGGTCGTGTGTCAACGTTTCTTTATAAACGTATGCGATAGTGCCGAGTGCGACTTGATAACAGCCGATAAACTCTACAACTATCTGCACAAGGAGCATCTGTTGCCTCAAGGAAAGTTGTGTAGAGATATAGCTCTTTCGGAAATCGAACGCTGTGTCGATCGTATAGATTTGCTCACCAACATCAATTGCTACTATATGCAAAATGGAGATGTCTATTTGCAAGTAGAACAACGTCGCCCCTTTGTACGCGTGATGACTGATGACGGTGATACTTACTATCTTGATAGACAAGGAGAGCGTATTGCAGTAGATACGATGTTTGTTGCCGATGTTCCTCTGATAACAGGTAATGTCGATGACCAAGTTATGTCGACATCACTAATTCCATTGGTAGAGTATATCGAGGCGCATGACTTTTGGAGCAAACAAGTGTCGCAGATATATATATCGCCGCAGCACGAGGTGAAAATATCGCCACGCGTGGGAAACCACACTATTTTGCTGGGCAATATTGATAATTATGAACGCAAGTTAGAGAGTGTCTTGGCTTTATATAACCAAGCCATGCCCGATGTGGGATGGGATGCCTATGAGGTTATTTCGGTAAAGTACAAAGATCAAATTGTGTGTACACGCCGTGACAAAAAGTATAGACATGATACATGGACAAAAAAAACATTACCAACATATGAATGAATATATTGTAGCCATTGAACTCGGTAGCTCCAAGATAGTGGGCGTTGCCGGTTATCGAGACGAGAACGGTATGCTTGTCGTCTCAGCCATAGAGAGTAATAGCGCCACCAATATTGTCAAGCGTGGCTGTGTACAGAATGTTGATGAGGTGTATGCCTGCATCAATAAGATAAAAATGAAACTTGAGAATCGCATTGCTCCTGCCAAGATTACCAAGGTGTATGTAGGTGTGAGCGGCGTATCGGTGTCGGCAGAAGAAAAGGTTGCCAAACGATCGTTCCACGAGGATAGCATCATCAAGCAAGCTCATGTACAGAAGTTGAAAGAGGAGTGTCGCGCCATGCTGCCTTCTACAACCGATACTCTCGAGATTGTCTCTACGGGCTACATTATAGATGGTCGTGCCGAGCGCAATGCCATCGGTGTTACCGGTACTACGATTGAGGCTTATTATAAGGCTATAACAGCTAAGCCTGCTTTGCGTAAGAATATAGACCGTTGTATTATCGAACGTTCTAAGTTACCTATCGCAGGTTATATAACCTCGGCTCTTGCTACTGCCGACGTGGTACTCTCTAAGGAGGAACGAATGTTGGGTTGTGCTCTTGTCGATTTTGGTGCCGAGACAACAACTGTATCGGTGTACAAGAACGATACGTTGGTATTGCTTGAGACTTTGCCTATGGGTGGTCGCAATATCACCCGCGATATTATGAGCCTCAATCTTATCAGTTCGGAGGCCGAGCATTTGAAGATTTCGTCGGGTATGGCTACCGGTTTCAAGAGCGAGAACAATGTGCGCTTGAAATTTGAGGGAGACAATATGGTGGAGATAGACCTTGCCAAACTCTCATCTGTTGTAGAGGCCCGTTCAGAGGAGATTATTGCCAACGTAGAGGCTCAAATCAAACGTTCGGGTATCGAGCGTAAGGACCTCACAGCCGGTGTTGTGGTTGTGGGTGCTGCTGCCAAGTTGCGTGGTTGGCTCGAGTTGCTCGAAGACCGTCTTGTGGGTATGAAAGTGCGCATGGGTACTCTTCGTAAGGATATTCAAGCGGTGGAAAAAGAGCATTCGCAAATCAATGATTTTGTGCAAGCCATCGCATTGCTCTATGCCGGTAAAGAAGATTGTACTAAGACACCCGCCAATAGCACTGTTGCTGTTGAGCGTCCTGTTCCTCAACCTGTTGAAGAAGAGGAGGAAGAAATCATCATCACTGCCGAGAAGAAAGAAGAAAAACCCAAACATCGCGGTATCTTCACTCGCATCATGGATAAGTTTGGCAAGATGATTGAAGAGGGCGAAAATGATGAAAACTAAAATGAAGTAGAACGAGAAATACGATATAACTATGACACAAGATATAAAAGACTTAACCCCCTTTGTTGGTATGGGTGAGTCGCCCGATACAAAAGATGTTACAACCGAAATGATGATAATCGGTGTAGGTGGTGGTGGCGGTAATGCAGTTCGCTACATGTACAATACACGCAACATCGAGGGTATCAGATATGTGGTGTGTAACACCGACTCGCAAGCACTCGAAAAGTCGGGTGTTCCCACTCAATTGTTGTTGGGTCCCACTGTAACTAAGGGCGGTGGTGCCGGTAACAAGCCCGATGTGGCTCGTGCTGCTGCTGAGGAGAGTGAAGAAGATATAAAGGCATTGCTCTCGGCCGAGCCTCGTCCCAATATGGTATTTGTTACTGCCGGTATGGGTGGCGGTACTGGTACCGGTGCGGCTCCTGTTGTGGCTCGTGTTTCCAAGGAGTTGGGTATTCTCACTGTGGGTATTGTCACATTGCCTTTCCTCTTTGAGGGACTTCCCAAAATCAAGAAGGCCTTGTCTTATATCGAAGAGATGCGCAAGCATGTCGATGCCTTGTTGGTTATCAACAACGAACGCTTGCGTGAGATATATCCCACACTCACTTTCATGAATGCCTTCTCTATGGCTGATGATATTTTGGCAACAGCTGCCGGCAGTATCATCGAGATTATCATCCGTGAAGGTTATGTCAACTGTGACTTCCGTGATGTGCGTACTACCTTGCTCGATGGAGGTACAGCCATTATCAGTACAGGATATGGCGAGGGCGAGAACCGTGTTACGTCGGCTATCGAAGATGCAATACGTTCGCCGCTCTTGAAGAATGCCGATGTTTATACATCGCGTAACTTGCTTATTGTAGTATATCTGTCGCCCGATGAGGATAAGCAAATGACACTTGCCGAGAGTGATGAGCTTACAGCCTTCACATCTAAGTTTGTCAATGCCCCCGATATTATCACCGGTATCTATTTCGATGATGAGATAGGCGATAAGATGAAAATTACTATTTTGGCATCGGGCTTTGAGGCTACCGATACCATTACCATACCGGCTCCTGCACCTACCAAGGCTGACAAGAAGTCGGAGCCTGCAAAACTTACAGAGGTTGACAGCTCGGCTGTAGAGCAGATTTATGGTCAAGATGCAGTGCGTGATGTGGCACGCAAGAGTTTGCAAATGCAGATTGCAATTCTCACCCGTGAGCAAATGGATAGCGATGCTACACTTGAATTGTTCGATAGCGAGCCTACCTATAATCGTTCTTCCGACTTTAAGCAACGATTGGCTGTGGCCGGCACAGTGCGCACCCACGAACTCAATACATCGACCGAGAGTAGCGCAAAAACAATAAATTTTGGTGACTGAAAAATATTTGAATTATGAGCCTTTTTGATACTATCAGCAATGACATCAAGAGTGCCATGCTGGCCAAAGATAGAGTGAAACTCGAAGCCCTGAGAGGCGTGAAAAAGGAGTTTATTGAAGCAAAGACTGCCAAAGGTGGTTCGGGCGAATTGAGTGACGATGCTGCTTTGAAGATTCTTGCCAAGATGGTAAAACAGCGTCGTGAGAGTGCTGCAATATATGTTGAGCAAAACCGTCCTGAACTTGCCGAGAGCGAGCTTGCCGAGGCTGCTGTGATAGAGGCCTATATGCCCAAGCAACTCACCGAGGAGGAACTCACTGCCGAACTGCAAGCCATCATTGCCGAGGTGGGTGCTGCCGGTCCGCAAGATATGGGCAAGGTGATGGGTGTTGCATCGAAACGTCTTGCCGGTCGAGCCGATGGTCGCGCTATCTCTACCAAGGTAAAAGATTTGTTGAACCAATAATATGCTATATAAAACGTAAATTCTTAAATTCTATACGATATGCTTACGTTAGATGTTATCAAAAATAAAACCGAAGAGGTCATTGCCCGATTGGCAGTGAAACATTTCGATGGTCGCGAGAAAATTGAGCGCATTATCGAGTTGGATAAGACTCGTCGTGCTTCACAAAACGAATTGGATGCTCGACTTGCCGAGTTGAAAAAATTGGCCGGAGAAATTGGTAAACTCATGAAAGAGGGCAACAAAGAGGAGGCTGAGGCTGTGAAAGCTCGTGTTGCTGAAATGAAGGCCGGTAATGTGGCGATTGAAGAGGCTATGCTTACTGCCGAGCGTGAGATTACCGATATCCTTCTCACTATACCCAACCTTCCTTGCGATGCAGTTCCCGAGGGTCGTACAGCCGAGGATAATATTGTTGAGAAAGAGGGTGGTGTAATTCCCGAATTGGGCGACAATGCTTTGCCTCACTGGGAGCTTGCCAAGAAATATGATCTTATTGACTTTGAGTTGGGTGTAAAGATTACCGGTGCAGGATTTCCTGTGTACAAAGGTAAAGGCGCTCGCCTGCAACGTGCTCTCATATCATTCTTCCTCGATCGTGCTCGCGAGGCCGGTTACTTGGAGGTGCAACCTCCTTACGTAGTTAATGAGGCTTCGGGTTACGGTACAGGTCAGTTGCCCGATAAAGAGGGTCAGATGTACTGTTGTACTGCCGACAATCTCTATCTCATACCTACTGCCGAGGTGCCCGTTACCAACCTCTATCGTGATGTTATCTTCAATGAGAATGAGTTGCCCGTGAAGAATGCTGCTTACTCGGCATGCTTCCGTCGTGAGGCCGGTTCTTATGGTAAGGATGTACGTGGATTGAATCGTCTACACCAATTTGACAAGGTGGAAATCGTGCAAATTCAGCACCCCGACCACTCGCATGCTGCACTTGAAGAGATGAAAGATCACGTGCAAAGCCTTGTTGAGGCTCTTGAGTTGCCCTGGCACATCTTGCGCTTGTGTGGTGGTGATATGAGTTTCACATCTGCCATTACATACGACTTTGAGGTTTATTCGGCTGCTCAAAAGCGCTGGCTTGAGGTTAGCTCGGTGTCTAATTTCGAGAGTTACCAAGCCAATCGTCTCAAATGTCGCTACCGTGGTGCTGACAAGAAAACACACCTTTGCCACACGCTCAATGGTAGTGCATTGGCATTGCCTCGCATCGTAGCTGCATTGTTGGA
Source organism: uncultured Barnesiella sp. (assembly GCA_904502265.1). Taxonomy (GTDB): domain Bacteria; phylum Bacteroidota; class Bacteroidia; order Bacteroidales; family Barnesiellaceae_A; genus Barnesiella_A. The sequence continues at coordinate 21,347 of CAJGDT010000004.1, forward strand.
AAACCATCAAACTCCCGAAGGTATACGCATACCTAAGGCTCTCGTTCCTTATACAGGATTTGATATCATAGACTAATATATATATCTACGCATGATTGTGCGTAGATATATATTTTCTCCCAAAACAAACGCCCCATTGCACAGCGCAATGGGGCGTTTGTTGTATATAGGAGTGTGGCTTTTATCTTACCACTACTTTCTTGTTGTTAGCGACGTAAATGCCGGCGGGGAGTGCAATACGATTTTCGCCCTCGACAATGGCATTAAATACTACACGACCATCGATTGACACTACAACCAAATTTGTTGCAATGGTTGTGTTTACAACCAACTCGCCATTGGTGCCATATACTTGGTATGTAGCGGCGTCCTTCACATCTTCTACATCGGTGGGTACTACCATTTCGGTGTTGTACACGATGTACAAGGGAGCTTCAGGCATGGTTATTTCGAACTCCTCGGTACGCATGAAGCACATCTTTTCTGCATCGTATGTTGCATTGCCTTCTTTGTCGTAGCCGTCGTTACCATACATAGCTATGAAGCCTTTCTCCAACTCCTCGCCTGTGTTTTTATTGATAATTTGGTTCACAAAGTATCCGGCATTGCTCCAGTCGCCACTGAAACCTTCAGTGTAGAATGATGCTACTACCGAGGGATAGCCGGCGGGGTAGAGTGCGTAGACAACACCGTCTTTCTCGAAGTCCATTTTCAAGTCGCCATGTTTGATTGTAGCAGCTTTACGTACAGTGCCATCCAAAGCCTCTGTGTCATCAATGCCTTGGTACATATAATATATGTAGTCGGTAACCTCACCTGTTATTTCATTGATGTAATAGGGAGAGCTGGGAGCTGTGCCTTCGCCAAAGTTGTTATAGAGGATAGTGGCACGGTTGGTTGCAGCCCACGCTTCGGTATTGTTGATAGTGGTATAGAAGATACCAAAAATTTCGTTGGGAACAGTTACATTGTATTCCAATGTGCGATTGTAACGACCGGTTGTGGGGTTCAAGTTGCTATCATCGGTTTGTGATAGCAAATCAGTTGTAAGAGAGTTTTGGCTCATGGCGTTGTAGATTCGATCTACTCCCCAACCGTTGTTCATCTTATCTTCGCTCCATCCATTGAGGTTGATAGTAACGTTGAGTTGTGCACCGGCAGGGTAAAGTGTATAGTACGCGTCGTTGTACTCAAAGTTTTCAATTTTCACGCCATCGTAGCTCATGGTTGCCATGCTGTAGTAGCTGCCGGCTTGAGCCATATCATCGCCTATACCCATGTATACGTAGAAAATGTAGTCGGTGGGAATACCGGTTTCTTCGTCCAAATAGTAGGGCGATGCAGGAGCTGAACCAATACCAAAGTTGTTGTAGAGGATTGTGTTGCGGTTGATAGTGGCTATCTCATTCTTCATATCTGTTTCAGAAGCGTACTCTTTATTGCCCGATTGAGTTCCGCTTGTAGATATAGTTGCAGCGTTGTCACCGCCCGATGATTTTGAACCATCAGCTTTGATTGTATTGCCAATAACTGTACAGTCTGATATTGTTGAGTTGTTGTCTGAAGTGAAACCGGCATCAAGGCGGCCTAAATCTCCATCAACCGAGGCTCCACAGATACCTCCGGCATAGGCCTCAGACGATGCCAATACTGCGCCAAAAAGTTTAAAAAGATAAGGAGAGTATACCTCTACAGTGTTGTTGATAGATGTACACTTTGTGATGGTACTGATTATGCTCATACCTACAATAGCACCACCGGCATTGCTATAGTGGTTGTTGTACATATACAAATAGCTGTCTCTAACCACCAAGTTGCAGATGGTTGCGCTGCTGATGGCGCCGAAAAGTCCACCGGTAATTTTTGAATAGGTGGCACCGGTGCTGGTGCTTTTTTCATAGATGTAGTATTTCGATACGGTGTGTCCTTGACCATCGAATGTTCCCG
>CAJGDT010000005.1 GCA_904502265.1 uncultured Barnesiella sp.
CAGCGTGTCACTATCGGCAGTGGCACAAGAAATGAGTGTATATAACACTACAGCAGGCAACCTCTCATCGGTTATCGCAACAAATGATATTGACGCACTACGCGAGGTGAAACTGACAGGAAGTGTCAATGCAGCCGACTTCTTCTTTATTCGCGATAATATCAAAGAGATAAAATCGATAGACATGAGCGAGGTAAAAATAGAGGCTTGTGAAATAGATGGTACATCATATGCAGCTAACGAAATACCGGCCTACGCATTCTACGTACCCTATGCAAGCGCCGGAATGAGTCGCCTCAGCACATTCTACTTTCCATTGAACACCGAATCGATTGGAGAGAATGCCTTGTATCAATCAGTCGCATTGCGCACCACCAACTTGGGAGAGTTACCCTCGCTCAAGACCATCAAGTCGGCAGCAATCTCTCGTTGCACCCGACTGCGCGAAATAGAACTCCCCGCTTCGGTCGTAGAGATAGGTACTGCCGCCTTTGCTCACAATCCACAACTCAGTAGCGTAACTATCCCCGAAGGATCGCAATTGAGTATATTGGGCAATAACGCATTTAATGGCTGCAACAACCTCCCGACACTCGATTTCTCTACAACAAGACTCACCGAGATAGGCGCACAAGCATTCAATGCTTGCGCTCAATTGAGCAACGTACAACTGCCCTCAAGCGTTGAATATATCGGTGATGAAGCCTTCATGTACACAGCAATCAACAACATCGACTGGTCGCACCTACAAAAGTTGCAAACCATCGAGGGTAGTCTATTCTACGGTACAGGCACGTTGAAGAGTGTCGTATTGCCATTGGGCATCGAGGAGATAAAAGCAAGTGCCTTCGCCTTGTGCAATGGACTATCGACCATATCACTGCCCTACCAACTCACAGCCATAGGCGACTGGGCCTTTGCCAATTGCACATCACTTCGTTCCATATCTTGCCCTACTCCCATTGTACCTCTATTGGGTTACCAAGCCTTCCAAGGAGTAGAAACAGCCAATATCGAAGCAACCGTTCTTGAGTCAATTATATCGCTCTACCAAAGCAATGCTGTGTGGAATACCTTTACACTCATTGGCAACCCCTTTACCGGCATAAGCACCACCATGCAACAAGCTATACAGCTGTATCGCAATGGTCGCAACATCACCATTGCCTCGCCGGTGACTATAGCATCCATTACACTACACAGCTACAATGGCAGCTTGATACGTCATGATGTTATCAACAACACTCAAGCAACGATAGAGTTGCCCACAGGACAAGGTGCTATCTTGCACATTGCCTACAGCAACGGTCGCAATGAGGTTGTGAAATTATAAATGCACTCAGGGGCACATCAACCCTTCTTATCGGAACGATACTGCGACGGGGTAATACCCATAACCTTGGTAAATAGTCGCGAAAAGTAGAAGTTATCGTCAATACCCACCAATGGAGCTATCTGATTAATCTTCATATTGGTGTTATCGAGGTACTGGCAAGCCTTGCGTATGCGCAACATGTTGAGGTACTGCAACGGCGAAAAACCCGTCTTTTTGAGGAAAAGATTGGAGAAATAAGAGACAGACAAGTGCACCTCCGAGGCGATGTCGCTGAGTTTGATGCGCTGTGCAAGTTTGTCCTGCATGTAACGTATCGAGAGGTCTACCACATCGAGTTGCTGAGTGACACTATTGTTATCGATATACAATCGCGAATATTTGAGCAAGCCCAGGAAATGAAACAATGTCGAGGTAGCATACATAATATTATTGTTACTGAAGCCATTGTCAAGTGCTCGATATATCTCCTCAAAAAGCTCCAACGGACTGATACCTGTACCATCGGATGGCGATTGTACCGGCGTAGGAATCTCAAAACCATTCGTGAAGAAAGAGGCCATTTCGCCCGAGAAGTGAAACCAATAGATACTCCATGGATTATCCTCATTGCACCCATAAGAGTGCGCTTCATGAGCCGGAATAACAAAGAAATGGTCTTGTGTTACGGCATACCTTTGGTTTCGCACCTTATACCACCCCTCACCCTTTACACAATAAATAAGTACATTCTCGGACGCTTGCTCACTATTGCGCTCGCGATAGTGATGCGACGCTGTGGGATAAAATCCTATATCGGTAATGTACAGGAGCTTCCCCAGTGGGGTATTTTTGATATTGTCCTTGATAAACGAGGGTATAATGATAGCACGCTGGCCTCTGAAACCTTCTTTGAGTTTGGGCATGGGTAGGTACTTTTTAAGGTTATGCGACAAAGATAGAAAAAGAATATTGATAAAAAGCCGCAAAAAAGTAAAATAATCCATACTAATAGCGCAATACTCTATTTTGTCGCTAATTAATAAGCACTTAATTTGCAAAAACACACAATCAAAAAAGTTTTATAGTATGAAAACACATTCACGAGCTTATCTTTTCGGTATCGCTCTCATCTCTGCAATGGGCGGATTGCTCTTTGGTTATGACTGGGTTGTCATAGGTGGAGCAAAACCTTTCTACGAACAATTTTTTGGCATAGCAGGCAATCCTTCGATGCAAGGTTGGGCCATGAGTAGCGCCTTGATGGGATGTCTTTTTGGAGCGCTTACAGCCGGTCCCCTTAGTGACAAGTATGGTCGTCGTCCCATTCTCATCCTCTCGGCAGGTCTCTTTATTTGCACCGCATGGGGAACAGGAGCTGCCGACACCTTTACTGCATTTACTATATATCGCCTTATCGGTGGTTTTGCCATTGGTGTAGCATCGAGCCTGTCGCCTATATATATCGCTGAGATAGCACCCACCGACATGCGCGGACGTTTCGTATCAATCAACCAGCTCACAGTAGTATTGGGCATTCTCTCTGCTCAGATGGTCAACTGGCTTATTGCCGAGCCTGTACCTGCCGATGCTACTGCCGAGTATATCCTCAACTCATGGAATGGTCAAACAGGCTGGAGATGGATGTTCTGGGCTATGATGGTTCCTTCGGTACTCTTCTTCGTGATGGGCTTCTTCCTCCCCGAAAGCCCCCGTTGGCTTGCCTCTACAGGTCAGAATGCTCGCGCGCTTGAGGTATTTACCCGTATTGGAGGTGCCGATGTAGCTCGCGCTGAGTTGGCATCAATCGAGGCATCATTGCAAGATGACAAGCAACAAGGTGGTTTCCGCCAGTTGTTCCACCCCTCTATGCGATTGGTACTGCTCATTGGCGTTGTTATGGCCGTATTGCAACAATGGTGTGGTATCAACGTTATCTTCAACTATGCACAAGAGATCTTCGAAGCTGCCGGCTATGGAGTATCGGACGTATTGATGAACATCGTTGTAACAGGTATCACTAACGTTATCTTCACCATCGTAGCCATGTTTGTTGTCGACCGTTGGGGTCGCAAGAAATTAGCCCTTTTGGGTTCGTTTGGTCTTGCCATTATATACGCATTCATGGGCTTGTTCTACTACTTGCACTTCACAGGTATCATTGTACTTGTTGTCGTAGTGTGTGCTATTGCTTGCTATGCCATGACCTTGGCAACTGTAATGTGGGTTATCGTGTCAGAGATATTCCCCAACCGCGTACGTGGTATCGCCATGTCGGTGTGCACCTTTGCTTTGTGGGCAGCTTGCTTCTTGCTCACCTATACCTTCCCCTTGCTCAACGCCGGATTGGGTGCTGCAGGCACATTCTGGTTGTACGGCATCATCTGCTTGGCTGGAGGTCTCTTTACAGTGAAATTCTTGCCCGAGACCAAAGGCAAGAGTTTAGAAGAAATTGAAAAAGAATTGGTAAAATAAATACAAATATGGAAAAAATAACCGAATATCTTATCAGTAGCACCGTCAATACACCCGGTGAGGTGCGTGCATGGCAAGAAGTAGTCATGCTGCCCACCTACGAGATTGGCACCGAGGAGAAGAATCCTATCTTCCTCGAGAAACGTGTATATCAAGGTAGCAGTGGTGTTGTCTACCCCTACCCTGTTGTTGAGAAAATATCGGACGTAAAAACCGAAAAAGCATACAACGCATTCTTCTTGGAGAATGAATATATCAAAGTGATGATCCTACCCGAGTTGGGTGGTCGTGTTCACATGGCCTACGATAAGGTTAAACAACGCCACTTTGTATACTACAACCAAGTTGTTAAGCCCGCCTTGGTGGGTCTTACCGGACCGTGGATTTCGGGTGGTATTGAGTTCAACTGGCCTCAACACCACCGTCCCTCGACATTCCTTCCCACCGACTATGCCATCGAGCACAATGCCGACGGTAGCGTAACCGTGTGGTGTAGCGAGGTTGAGCGCATGTTCCGCACCAAGGGTATGCAAGGCTTTACGCTCTACCCCGACAAGGCCTACATCGAAATCAAAGTAAAGATATACAACCGCACAGCCTTCCCCCAAACATTCCTTTGGTGGGCCAACCCCGCAGTTGTTGTCAACGACCACTACCACTCGGTGTTCCCACCTGATGTAAATGCTGTATTCGACCATGGTAAGCGCGACGTATCGTCGTTCCCCATTGCCACCGGTGTATACTACAAGCAAGACTACTCGGCAGGCGTGGACATCTCGAAGTATAAGAACATTCCTGTTCCCACATCATACATGGCTATCAAGTCGCGCTATGACTTTGTAGGCGGATACGAAGCCGATGTCAAGGGTGGATTGTTGCACGTTGCCAATCACCATGTATCGCCCGGTAAGAAGCAATGGACATGGGGTTGCGGCGACTTCGGTATTGCTTGGGACCGCAACCTTACCGACGAAGACGGACCATACATCGAGTTGATGACCGGTGTATTTACCGACAACCAGCCCGACTTCTCTTGGTTGCAACCCTACGAGGAGAAATCATGGGTACAATACTTCATGCCCTACAGCGAGGTGGGTTATGTAAAGAATGCCACCAAGGATGCCATCCTCAATGTTGAGGTTGACGAACAAGGCGAAGGCAAAATCATTCTCTACACTACCGGTGTCGAGAAACAGTTGCACGTCATTGTCAAGGATGCCGAAGGTACAGTATACATCGACAAGCATATCGACTGTTCGCCTCGCGCACCCTACATCGATAGTTTCAAGGCCGTGGGTGTATTGCCCGAAAACCTCATCGCTGAGATTAAGTCGGCCAATGGTCGCACCATGGTGTCATATCGTGCCGAGAAGCCCGAGATTAAGCCCATCCCCGACCCTGCAAAGGCTGCCAAAGATCCTCAAGATATAGCCTCTATCGAGCAACTCTATCTCACAGGATTGCACTTGGAGCAATATCGCCACGCTACTTACAACCCTATGGACTACTACAACGAGGCATTGCGCCGTGAACCCGGCGATGTTCGTTGCAACAATGCCATGGGTCTGTTGCTGATGCGCAAGGGTCGCTTTGCTCAAGCCGAGCCCTACTTCCGCACTGCTATTGAGACACTTACCGAGCGCAACCCCAACCCCTACGATGGCGAACCCTACTACAACTTGGGTTGGAGCTGCAAGATGCAACAAAAATACGACGAAGCATACGAGGCATTCTTCAAGGCTACTTGGAATGCTGCATGGCAAGATGCCGCTTACTACAACATCGCATTGATAGATACTATGCGCGGTAACTATGCCGAGGCGTTGAACAATGTCGAACGAGCATTGATTCGCAACTGGCACAACCACAAGGCCCGCCAACTCAAAGCTACTATCTTACGCTACTTGAATCGCACCGACGAGGCTATTAGATGGATAGACGACTCATTGCAAATAGACCGCTTCAATATGGGTTGTCGCTACGAGCGCTACTTGCTCACTCGCGACGAGAACACCCTCAATGAGTTGCGCGACATGATGCGCGGTTGGTCACATGGTTGCATCGAGTATGCTCTCGACTTTGCATCATCGGGTAGCTACGACGAGGCCATCGCCTTGCTCGACGACTATATGCAACACACTACCGAGGTATATCCCACAGCCGCTTATGCAGTAGGTTACTTCTACTCGCTCAAGGGCGATGAGGCTAAAGCCCTCGAGTACTACCAACGTGGCGAACAATGCGACCACAGCTATTGTTTCCCCAACCGCATCGAAGAGGTAAACATCTTGCAAGATGCCATCAGAGTTAACGCCCAAGGTTGCTCAAAGGCTGCCTATGCTCTGGGTAACTTCTGGTATGCAGCCCGTCGCTACGAAGAGGCTGTCGAAGCATGGGAATTGTCGGCTCGTCTCGACGATACTTTCCCCACCGTATGGCGCAACTTGGCACTGGCCTACTACAACAAGCGCAACGAGAAGGAGCAAGCTCGCTTGATGCTCGAGAAGGCTTATGCCCTCGACACTACCGACTCGCGCATACTCATGGAGCTTGACCAACTCTACAAGAAACTCGGATATGCCTACCAAACTCGACTCGACCTGTTGGAACAACATCTCGAACAAGTAGAGGAACGCGATGACTTGTCTATCGAGCGTATCACACTTTACAACCAATTGGGTCGTTACGACGAAGCTCGCCGCATGATAGCCGAGCGCAAGTTCCACCCCTGGGAAGGTGGCGAGGGTAAGATTACCGGACAATATATTTTGTGCCGCGTAGAGTTGGCTAAGCAAGCTATTGCCGAGGGTCGCTATCAAGAGGCTCTGACATTGCTGGCCGAGACCGAACAATATCCTCACAACTTGGGTGAAGGCAAGCTACAGAATGCCGAGGAAAATGACATCTGGTATTACAAAGGTCTTGCTCATAAAGGCATGGGCAACATCGAAGAGGCCAATCGTTGCTTCACCATTGCCACCATTGGTAGCGATGAACCGCAACAAGCCTTCTTCTACAACGACCAACAACCCGATAAGATTTACTTCCAAGGCTTGGCTTGGCGCGAATTGGGCGAAGAGAACAAGGCTCGCAGCCGATTTAACAAACTTATCAAACATGGTGAAAAACACCTCTTCGATAATTGTCGCATCGATTACTTCGCCGTATCTCTCCCCGACTTGGCTATCTGGGATGACGACCTCAACAAGCGCAATCGCATTCACTGCTGCTATGTAATGGGATTGGGTTATAGCGGATTGGGCGATACCGAGAAAGCTCACAACTTCCTCTCGGAGGTAATGAGCCTCGACATCAATCACCAAGGTGCTCAAGTAAACATGATTTAATCTTTTCGCATGCTTAGATTCATCAAAACAATAATTTGTATGGTAGCAATGATAGTTGGCTTAACGGCCAACTCTCTTGCTGCGCATTACACCCTCACCTCGCCCGACGGCCGCTTGCAAATGGGTATCCACACCAATCCTCGCTTGTACTATACCGTGTCGATGGATGGTAACGAGGTGATTGCGCCATCGCCTATAGGCATGGTTATGCACGATGGTCGCATGTGGAATGGTACATCTGAAATTACCAACGTTACTCAATCGACACACAACGACGTGGTATATCCTCTTATGGGTAAAAACAAAGTCGTACCCGATTGCTATAACGAGTTGGTACTGAGTTTCGGTGGCGAATACGATGTACACTTCCGCCTCTACAACGAAGGTGCAGCTTATCGCTTTGTCGGTACAGGTGCTGCAACCGATTCATTGGTTATTGCTCACGAGGTAGCCACATTCGATATCAAAGACAATCCGGCAGTTGTATTACCCGACACCACTACCTACACATCGTGGGAGGTAACTCACAGCATGTACGACCGGCTGTCGGACATGCGCGATGGCGAGTGGGGATTGACTCCTATGCTATTCGACAATCGCCGTCACGACTACAAGGTTGTTATTGCCGAGTCGGACCTTCACAACTATCCCGGCATGTATCTCAAGAAGACCCAGGGTGTGATGTGTGGCCATTGGGCACAATATCCCCGTTGCATTGAGATGGGTAGTTGGGGTAATTTTATCACCGTTGTTAAGGAGCGCGAGAGCTATTTGGCTCGCACATCGGCACAACACACCTTCCCCTGGCGTATCATGATGATAAGTGACGATGACCGTCGCCTGCTCACCAACGAGATGGTATACCTGCTTGCCAAACCTCAACAGATAACCGATACTGACTGGATTAAACCCGGTAAGGCTACATGGGAGTGGTGGCACTGCGCTATATTGGAAAATGCGCCCTTTAAGTCACGACACCTTACTACCGAGTTGTACAAGTACTACATCGACTTTGCCGCCGAAAATGATATCGAATATCTATTGGTTGATGCCGGATGGAGCAATGTATTTAATCACCTCGACTTCAACAAAAACATTGACATCAAGGAAGTCATCAGATATGGCAAAGAGAAGGAAGTAGGCGTGTGGTTGTGGACTGTGGCTGCCACGTTATTTCACAACAAGCACATCTACCTCGACTCTATCAGCTCATGGGGTGCTGTAGGAGTAAAAATCGACTTCTTCGACCGCGACGATGCCGGCATCATACCCGAATATGAGGAGTTGGCAAAAGCCTGCGCCGAGCGTCATTTGATGGTCGACTTTCACGGATGTAGCAAACCTACCGGTCTGCACCGTGCTTATCCCAACATCATGACTTACGAGGCCATGCGCGGAGCCGAATGTGCCAAGTGGGACACATCGAGCGACCCAGTTTACCGCATACAGAATGCTTTCACTCGCATGCTGTGCGGTGGTACCGACTATACACCAGGCTCTATGCGCAATGCAACACGCGAAGTGTTCCGCCCTATCGATCACAATCTGCCCATGACACTCGGTACTCGTTGTCACGATATGGCGCTGTATCTCATTATCGACTCGCCCTTCTCGATGTTGGCCGATTCGCCCGATGAGTACCGCAAATATCCCGACATACTGCGCTATCTCTCGCAAGTACCCACTACCTGGGACAAGACAATACCTCTGTTGGCTCGTTTCGACGACTATGTTGTAATGGCTCGACAATCGGGCGATACATGGTATGTTGGCGGTATTAACGATTGGGATGCTCGTCAAGTGGTTGTAGACTTCTCATTCTTGCCCGTGGGTAGAGTGTATGAAGTAGAGATATTTCGCGACACTCACAAGAGCAACACCGATGCCAACAGCTATCAAAGAGAAATTAAACGCATAAAGAGCAAAGACACCATGAAAATAGACATGGCTCAAGGTGGTGGCTTTGTTATGATTATAAAGAAATAGGTTTTATAGGAAAATAATATTTAGAAATTCATGCGTGTTTCTAATGACAATGGTCGTTTCATCGCGAGGATGAGACGACCATTACTATTTTTTATAAACTACAAGCGTCGACTATTCTGCGACAGTAATGTAGGTGTGGGCATCGCGCAATATAATCTGATGATTTTCATCGAGTAAATAGGTAGAAGGAAGGGTGCGTAGGTCATATACATCCGACACATCCTCCGAATAGCCCACTATCCACGATGCAGGATAATGCGACACCGCCTCACGCCAAGTATCAGTAGGCTCATCGGGATATATCACAAGCACAGTCGTAGCAGCATCAATGGACATGCCCTGCAACTCTTGTTTGTTCTCTATGTGACGACGCAGTGCAGCACACTCCTCACACTCCGGGTCGTTGAAAATGATAAGGGTCTTCTGTCCTCGGTGACTTTGCAAGGTATATTCGTTCCCATCGGCATCGTAATATACAAAGTTGGCAGCCTCTTCGCCCTCGTTATTGCGACACAACGACTCATACATATAGCGATAGCGCAATAGTGCCACATCATCATCCCCCGACTGTAGAAGTCGCTCCAGCAGTAAACGATAAGCTATTCGACCATTAAGGGTGCTATATGGTGGATAAAGTGCCTTTTGTGCTTGCGACGCATAAGCAAGCAATTCGGTCGATGGTATCGATGCCACCCAATCCTGAGCCTTGGAACGGCACTCCTCCGGCATGAGCGTCGCACACTGTTGTTTCATGTGTTGTACATCACTCTCGATGCTTGTCGTTGGCAGTTGAGCCTGCATCACGATAAGCGATAAGAACGCGAGCTGAAGGGTTATAATAAACTTTTTCATATACTACTCGGCTATATAAGGTTGTAACAACTGCGCCCACAAGGCATATCCACACCCTGTCAGATGCAAACCATCGGTTGTATATTGCGATGACAGCAATTGTGTAGAGGGTGCTATATAATGACTATACAAGTCGATAAAAGTAAAATGATGTTGCAAACTTTTTTCTTGCAACACGCGGTTGATGACTAATACATCCCCCTCTTTACCGGCAAGCGAAGCATAATGATACGAGGCATCGAATGGCAAGAGGCTATGCACATAGATGCGTGTAGCCGGCGATAGGCTGTGCATATAGTCAACAAGAGCTACTATAGAACGGGCTATATCATCGGGGGCAATATTGTGCGATACATCGTTGATACCCACCATTATAAACACCTTGTCGGGACAACCCTGCATGATCGCTTCAGTACGATAACGCACCCCCTCGACCGTATCTCCATTGATACCTCTATTCTTAATGCGGGCATCGCCCAACAATTCGTGCCACTCGCAACAGTTGATAAGGCTATCGCCCAACATCACAATGTTGTGGCTCTGTATATCGAGGTGAGCAAAGTGCGACACCCTGCGACGATACAAATCATCCGGCTCAAAGGTGCATCCACACTGTTCTATATGTTTGTTTGCGTCTTGCATTATGCAAATATAGCAAACTCCACAAGAAAATTCAAATGAAAACCCTGCCGAAGTTGATTTCTACCCATCTTCATCCCAACATAGCACTATCGCATCACATTTCAGCATTTTTTACTACCTTTGCAACCGGTCGCGCACGTACACGTACGCGCAAAGACTTGGACAATTGACTAATAAGGCTTTATACCAACACGACTAATTGTAAATGAAAGTACTAAAGTTTGGAGGAACCTCGGTAGGTTCGGTTAATAGTATCAAAAACGTAAAAATGATTGTCGAGCAATGCGACGAGAATGTCATCGTAGTTGTATCGGCATTGGGTGGTATTACCGACAGACTCATTGCTACTGCCAACAAGGCAAGCATAGGCGATGAGAGCTATATGGAGAGCATGCAAGAGATACATGCCCGCCATAGCGAGGTGATAGCAGGCGTTGTTCCGGCTCAACATCAAGCCGAGATAGAGACTCGCGTCAATGAAATGTTGGACGAACTTACCAACATTTATCGTGGTGTATTCCTTATCAAGGAACTATCGAGCAAGATGCTCGATGCCATTGTCAGCTATGGCGAACGTTTATCATCGACCATTCTCAGCCGTGTCATCGAGGATATAGTACTCTTCGACTCACGCACTTTCATCAAGACCGAAACTCAGTTCAACAAGCATATTGTTGATTTTGATACAACCAATCGTCTTATCGCCGAAACATTTGCACAACAACCTCGCCGTGCGCTTGTTCCCGGATTCATATCATCAGACCACGTTAGCGGTGATATTACAAACTTGGGACGTGGTGGATCGGACTACACAGCAGCTATTCTTGCGGCCACACTCGATGCCAACCGACTCGAAATTTGGACTGATGTCGACGGCTTCATGACAGCCGACCCCCGCGTTATCAGTTCGGCTTACGTTATAGAGAAACTCTCGTTTACAGAGGCTATGGAGTTGTGCAACTATGGTGCCAAGGTAATATATCCTCCCACTATATATCCGGTATACCACAAGAATATACCCATCGTTATTAAAAATACGTTCAACCCCACAGCTCCGGGCACACTCATCAACAACGACTACGACCCCAACAGCAAGGCCATCAAGGGTATATCGTCTATTAACGACACTTGTCTCATTACCGTTACCGGCCTGGGAATGGTAGGTGTTGTGGGTGTAAACTCGCGCATCTTCAATTCATTGGCACAATCGGGTGTAAACGTATTCATGGTTTCGCAAGCCTCATCGGAGAACAGTACAACCTTTGCTGTACGCAATGCCGATGCCGAGTTGGCCGTGGAGGTACTTAACAAAGAGTTTGCTACAGAAATAGAACAAGGCGAAATGAGTCCGGCTTTGGCCGAACACGACCTTGCCACCATAGCCATTGTGGGCGAGAACATGAAGAGCGCCCCCGGTATAGCCGGTAAGTTGTTTGGCACATTGGGTCGCAGTGGTATCAATACCATTGCTTGCGCACAAGGAGCACAAAAGATGAACATCTCAATCGTTATCAAGTCATGCGACTTGCGCAAGACACTCAACGCCATCCACGACTCGTTCTTCCTATCGAGTTCACGAGTGCTCAACCTCTTTGTCATGGGCGTGGGCAGTGTCGGTAGCGACCTTCTCAAGCAGATTGCCAAGCAACAAAGCAACCTATTGCACAACAAGGCTCTAAACCTTCGCGTGGTAGGTATTGCCAACTCGCATAATTGCATATTCAATCGCGACGGTATCGACCTATCGACCTATCGCGAGCAACTGGAGGCATCGAATATTGTATCTACACCTACAGCCTTCAAGGACGAAATGTTGCAAATGAACATGTTCAACTCGGTATTTGTCGACTGTACCGATAGTGGTGATGTAGCCGCTCAATACTACGACATCCTCTCTCACAACATTTCGGTTGTAGCTTCTAACAAGATAGCCGCATCGAGCAGTTATAGCAACTATATCATGCTCAAGGAGACAGCCAAGGCTCGCGATGTGAAGTTCCTCTTCGAGACCAATGTGGGTGCAGGTCTGCCCATTATCAATACCCTCAATGCCCTCACCAACAGTGGCGACAGCATCATGCACATCGATGCAGCATTGTCAGGCACTCTCAACTATATATTCAACACTGTAAGTAGCGAGATACCTTTAAGTCAAGCCATCGAAAAGGCAATTGAGGCAGGATACAGCGAGTCCGACCCGCGTGTTGACCTCAGTGGTAAGGATGTATTGCGCAAATTGGTCATCTTGGCTCGTGAGGCCGGATATACAATCGAGCAAGAGGATGTTGAGGTAGACTATTTCATCCCCCGAGAGTATTTTGGCAAAGACATCAATACATTTATGCAACTCGTCAAGAGCATGGATGCCGACTTTGAACAAATGCGCATGCAATGTGCTCAAGAGGGTAAACTGCTACGCTATGTAGCCAGCCTCAACGACGGACGTGCCAAGATAGGTCTGCAAGCTGTCGATAGCACTCATCCTCTTTATCAACTGGAAGGTAGCAACAATGTTATCCTCATCACTACCGACCGCTACAGCGAGTATCCCATGATTATCAAAGGATATGGTGCAGGAGCCGGCGTAACTGCTGCCGGTGTATTTGCCGATATCATAAGCCTTGCCAACATCCGATAAGCCATGAAACAGATTACTACTGCTATTACTCTTCTTATTGCAATCGTACTGATAGGTTGCACCCCGCGCAAGGAGTTTCGCGAAATGGTATGCTACGAGCTACACACTCCCTACTCGGTAAAGTATGAAGCATCGCAAAATCTCGAAAACGAGATACGACAAGTCATGCGCGACTACTACCATGCCATCAACCCCTTCGACAGCACATCAATCATCGCACACGTCAATCGCAATGAGGATATTGCAGTAGACTCAATCTTTACAATGGTGTTCAACAAAGCCATGCAAGTAGCCGAGGCCACCGATGGCGCATTGGATGTTACTTGTGCACCCTATATCAACGCTTGGGGATTTGGTTTTAAGACTGACAGTACTACTGTTACACAACAACTGTTAGACAGCCTCAGCCAATATGTAGGCTACAACAAGGTAGCTCTTATCGACAACAAGGTCATCAAACAAGACCCTCGCGTCATGCTCAACTTCTCGGCCTTGGGCGACGGTTGCGCATGCGACCTCATTGCCGGTCTGCTCGACAGTCATGGCATTGAAAACTATATGATAGAGGTAGGTGGAGAAGTGCGCACAGCAGGACACAATTCACGAGGATCAGCATGGCACATTGGTATCGTTACACCCGAAGACGACCCCGACGGTAATAACAACAACCTACAAGCCATTGCTATGCTCGACGGCCGATACGGCCTGGCTACAAGTGGCAACTATCGCAACTTCTACGAACGCAATGGCCGCAAATATGGTCACACCATCAATCCAGCAACAGGATACCCTGCCGAGCAAGACGTACTCAGCGCTACAGTCATTGCCCCCACCACAATCGAAGCAGACGCCTATGCAACAGCACTCATGGTTATGGGACGTGAAAAGGCTCGCACGATAGCAGCAGAGCACGAGGAGTTGGCTTATTACCTCATTTACATTGATGAGAACGACTCTATCCGCACCGAGCAGTCTCCCTCCTTCGACAAATTCTTGAAAAAATAGCACTCAACGCTATTGCAACCTCATTATAGCAAGGGCTATCGCAGCTCTTGCCACATGTGCTTGAGCGCATACCATGGATGATGCAACAGCATACGTTGGCCGGCATATCGCATCACGGCACGCATCTGCTCGCGCATATCGGGCTTATAACAGTGTATGGCACACTTACGACAGGTGCTTTTCTTATCGCCAAATGGACACTTCGACAAGCGGGCATGGGCATATTGTAACAAAGCCCTGCAAGACTCACACAACTCGGTGTTACCCTCCTTATAGCGACAATAGAGCCTTATCATCAACTCTACAACCTTTTTTTCTTCTTCAATTCTACTCATAAGGCGAAGATAATAAATCTCATCTACAAATAAGAGAGAAACCATACAAAAAGGCACGATTTCTCTCTTCTATGACTACTATTTATTATGTATTACATTAGTGACGTCCGTGAGGGGGACCAAATCCAGGTCCATATTGGTTTCTCATCTGGGGTTTATCCTTGCCAAAGGTATTGAAACGATAGCTGAATGATATCATGCAGTAACGACCCAAAGTGTTGTACTCAACGTCCTCAAGGTAGTTACCTGTAACTGTACGTTGGATATTGTTCGACTGATTAAGCAAGTCTACACCTTTGAGCATGATAGTAGCATTCTTGCCGGCGAGGAACGAGTAAGAGATTTGGGCATTCCACAACCACACGTTTTGGTTATAACCGTCGGTGTAACCTTCATTACCTCTGTAAGTAATATCGCTACCGATAGTCATACCAAAGGGCAGGTTGACTGTAAAGCTATATGTACCGCCAAAGTTGTGTACTGTACGGTTGTTGCCTGTTTGAACAGTGTTGAGCACGTGTTGCAAGTTGTAGTTTCCGCGCAATTCGGTATCGAAATAGGTGCTACGGAACGCCAACGAGAGGCTCTCACCGGCCGAGAATTGGTTAGCTCGGTTAAACTCACCGTTGTTCTTACCTGCGCTACTGCTATAGCCCAATCGGGTGAAGTTATTGAACTGCCAACGCTTGTCGCGGAAGGGCAAGGTTATCATAAACATACCGTTGACGTTCCACACACCATCGACATTTTCATAAGTAGTGACACGTCCACCGGTCTCCGAGTTATATTCGGTAGCCGATATGATACTGTTCATGGTATAGTTGGCACGCAAGTGAGCCATGATAGAGCGTTGCGACTCGGAATCATAATCGCTAAAGCGCAGGCGTAAACGGTGTGTAAAGCTCGGCGACAAGTCGGGGTTACCCATTACAATATTCAAGGGGTTGGAGATGTCGGGAACAGGTTGCAACTGAGCGATAGTAGGTTGCTCGGTTCGACCATTATACCACAAGCGCAACGACGTTTGCTTGTCGACCTTATAAGTAAGCCACATGAAAGGTGCCCAGTTGTACACGGTGTAAGTATCGATATTATTCATGGGCTTCATGAGGTCTTGCGACGAGGTGGTAGTAGGCTCAAACGACAATCCCACGTTATAGTTAAGATTGCGTGTTACATGACGGAAACCAATCTGTGCACTATTGGTAATGTTCATGTTGCGGAAGCTGTTGCTATAGGCTGTATCGGGTGTCAAAGGATACATGCCAAACTCATCGGCTGTATAGGTATACTTATCGGCATTACGGAAGTCACCTTGACTGCGCAATGCAAAGGTTAAGAACATTCCTTTCTCGGGCTTACCAATAGGCTCGGTATAAGTCAATCGTGCCGAGTAACCATTGCTCCATGAGTGGTCGTCGCTGGTTTGATTAAGATCGGATGTATCATTCAACAGATAGTACCATGTCTTATCTATGCTATTGCCGGTCTCCGTTGTATTACTAAAATTGTATCTACCATGTACACTGATAGAACGACCGGGCTTCGAGGTAAGTTGACGGTTATAAATCAACTCGCCCGATGTACGCAGACTCATACCATTGCTATTGTTGTAGTTGTAGTTGCGGTTCACTTGTGTGCGCGCTGCATCGCCGGCAAACGCATTCGACTCCTCAATGCGACGTGAGTCGTTGAAATTTAGCGAAATTTGAGGGCGGAACTCAAACGTATTCAACGAGTCGGGATTCCATTGTATGCGGAAACGACCATTGATTTGTTGGCCAATGTCACGTGACTCCGAAAGTAGATCACTGTATGATGTACTATCGCTGAAGAAATCTTGACGCTCACTGCGCTTGCGAGTATCACGATCGGTATACGAATACATCACATCACCACCCACGCGGAATATCTCTTGATTACCCACATTAAAGTTCAAGCCCAAGCTGTGCGATGTAGCGATACCATTATTGCCACCCCAACGACGGAATTGACCTTGACCTTGGTCGGTAAAGCCCGTACTATTTACGTTGTTTGAGTTAAGGATAAGAGTAAACTGGTCATCGTCCTTGATATAGTTAATCATGGCTCCTCCTTGGTAACGATGAGGGCTGGTATTGTCGTTGTTCATAAGACGATAGCCATAACCACCTTGTATCTCACCAAACCATCCTTGCTTCATACCGGGCTTGATAGTCAGGTTAATAACGGTCTCCTCCTCGCCATCATCTACACCGGTAATACGTGCCAAGTCGCTTTTACGATCTACAACCTGCAACTTTTGTACCATTTCCACCGGGATGTTTTTCGATGCCACTTTGGGGTCGTCCGAGAAGAACTCCTTACCATCGAGCAATATCTTAGTTACCTCCTTACCATTGGCGGTAATCTTACCATTCTCGTCAACCTCTACACCGGGCAGACGCTTGAGCAAGTCCTCAACAACAGCACTCGGCTGGGTCTTGTACGAGTCGGCATTAAACTCCACGGTATCCTCTTTAACAACCACCTCGGGGGCTTTACCCACCACGGTAGCCTCGGCAAGTACGATATCGCCGGTGCTCATCAATATTTCGCCCATGTTATACTGCGAACGCACCGAGCGAGTATTGATGTTGACACACTGGGTGCTATATCCCAAGAATGAAAATTGAACGATATAACTACCATGAGGCACATCGTTGATACGGAAAACACCCTCATTGTTGCCTGTTGTGCCGGCTACATAAGCACTATCGCGAAGTTGCAATATGCGCACACTCACACGGGGCAATGGCTCGTTATCGACAGCATCCCTAACGACACCTCGCACACTAACTCGCTGTGCCACAGATGCAATAGGGATAATCAAGCTTACTAAAAAGAGTAATATAAATAATTTATGTTTCATAAATATTGAATTTTTGCATTACAAACCACACATAAGACTATAGCTTAAACTAAAAGTTTAATACAAATTAAAAAAAAATTTTTATCGCATCAAGCATCCTATATCCTGCGTTATAATTTACTAATTTTATACAATCACATCCTATATCTCATAGCAAAACACTATCTTTGTACTTTCAAACAGAGAACCATACATGAAAGAATTCATTTCCATATTGCGCCGATTTGTTCCACCTTACAAGCACTATCTCGCGCTCAATATATTTTTCAATATTTTAGCATCACTGCTCACCCTCTTTTCTTTTGCAACAATCATGCCCATACTCGAGATGTTGTTCAAGACCGGCAATGTAGGTGAATACACCTATATGGAGTGGGACTTGAGCAATATCAAAGACGTAGCAATAAACAACTTCTACTATATCACAGCTCAGGCTATCGAGCACTTTGGTGCATCAACCACCATTTTGTTCCTGGGCATTTTTCTCACTGTCACCACTGCGATGAAGACCGGTAGTGCCTATCTCAGTTCGTTCTTCTTGATACCACTCCGTAATGGCGTTGTGAGAGATATACGCGCCCATGTACACGACAAGGTATTGAGCTTGCCCATCGGATTTTTCACCAACGAGCGCAAAGGCGACATCATGGCACGCATGACCGGTGATACTGCCGAGGTCGAGACCTCCATCATGTCGTCGCTCGAAATGATATTCAAAGACCCCATCATGATTATTGTTTGCCTCACGATGATGTTCCTCATCAGTTGGCAACTCACCCTTTTTGTACTCATACTTCTACCTACAGCCGGACTCCTCATGGGTCGCGTGGGCCGCTCGTTGAAACGAAAATCTACCGACTTGCAATCGTGCTGGGGATTTATCATGTCATCCATTGAAGAGACGCTTGGTGGCATGCGTATCATCAAGGCTTTCAATGCCGAGGGAAAAATTGCGACAAGATTCAACAGCATACTCAACAACTACTTCAACCTCGGTACACGTGTTGCACGCCGACAAGCGTTGGCACACCCCATGAGCGAATTTCTTGGTACAGCCACTATCGTTATCGTACTGTGGTTTGGTGGCAGCCTTATCTTGTCGGGTAGTAGCACCATCGATGCCGCCCAATTCATCTACTTCTTGGTTATCTTCTACAGCATCATCAACCCTGTGAAAGACTTGTCGAAGGGTATGTATGCCGTACAACGCGGATTGGCTGCGATGGAACGTGTCGATAAGCTACTCTCTACCCCCAATCCCATACAAGACCCGGAGAAACCCGTACAAATCACAGCACTGAATAAGGGTATTGAATATAGAAATGTATCATTTAAGTACAGCAACGACTATGTATTGAAAAACGTCACCCTCAACATTCAGCGTGGACAAACGGTAGCTCTTGTAGGACAATCGGGCTCGGGCAAAACAACACTTGCCGACCTTCTTCCTCGATTTTACGACGTAAACGAAGGTGGCATCTTTATTGATGGTGTCAATGTCAAAGATGTCAAGGTGCACGACCTTCGTAACCTCATGGGCAACGTCAATCAAGAGGCCATTCTATTCAATGACACATTCTTCAACAACATAGCCTTCGGCGTAAAAGATGCAACACTCGAACAAGTTATGGAGGCTGCACGCATTGCCAATGCACACAATTTCATCATGGAAACTCCCGATGGCTACAACACCAACATAGGCGATCGTGGTTGCCTATTGTCGGGTGGTCAACGCCAACGCATCAGCATTGCACGCGCCATTCTCAAGAATCCTCCCATACTTATTCTTGACGAAGCAACATCGGCACTCGACACCGAGTCAGAGAGACTTGTGCAAGAGGCCCTCGAAAAGCTCATGCGCAACCGCACAACACTTGTAGTAGCACACCGCCTATCGACCATACGCAATGCCGACCTCATTTGCGTTGTTCATGAAGGCAGCATTGTAGAACAAGGCAAACACGACGAACTTGTAGCCAAAGGTGGATACTACAAGCACCTCGTGGACATGCAAAAATTTTAACCCAACCGTTCATCACACAATATTTTCACTCCAGAAAATCGCTCCCATCGCGAACTTTTTCACCGCTACGGGAGTTATAGTAATGTGTGTTATGTGTGTGTGATGACGGGAGACGAAGCTCCATGAGCCGAGTTCTCCCGTTTTTATAAAGCATTTTAAGTAGCAACTTAACTATTAACTATGACTCTATTCTCTCTCATCGTTCTTGCCATAGGCCTGTGCATGGATAGTTTTGCGGTATCTCTTACCAGTGGTACACTCATGCGACCATTTACCATGAGACGCGCTTGCAAGTTTGCTCTCATCATGGCTCTGTTTCAAGGTCTCATGCCCGTAGTGGGCTGGTTGCTCGGTGTGGGATTCAGAGAGTATATCGAGACCTACGACCACTGGATTGCATTGGCTCTATTGTTATACTTGGGAGGTCGCATGATATACGAAGCATTACAAGACGAAGAGTGTCAATGTTTCGACCCCTGTTGCACCCGCACAGCCATGACAATGGGATTGGCTACCAGCATCGACGCCATGGCGGTGGGCATACCACTATCGTTTCTCCATGTCAACATGCTTGAGACTGCATTAATTATAGGTTTATTTACCTTTATATTCTCGCTGGCAGGACTCTATATAGGCAAGAAGATAGGTTGCTATCTCAAAAAGGGCGCCGAGATTATTGGCGGTATAATACTCATACTGATAGGCGTGAAAATATGCATAGAACACCTGTTTTTTGCATAAATTATCATCAAAATCAAACATTATAGCAACAAAACAAACATTAGCACTATCGGCAGGCTTGTTTTTAAATTATAATATGTATTTTTGCGAGTTGAAATACATACTATAACTACACAATAAAAAAACAAGTAACTGACGAAATGAGAAAATGGCGCATCGAAGACTCAGCCGAATTGTATAACATCAATGGCTGGGGTTTGAAATATTTTTCGATCAACGACAAAGGTCATGTACAAGTAACTCCTCGTGAAAATCATGCTTCGGTAGATCTTCGCGAATTGATGGATGAGTTACAACTTCGCGACGTGACAGCTCCCGTACTCGTACGTTTCCCCGACATTCTCGACAACCGCATTGAGAAAATATCAAAATGCTTCCGTCAAGCTGCCGAGGAATACGGATACACAGCCCAAAACTTCATCATATACCCCATCAAGGTCAATCAAATGCGACCTGTGGTAGAAGAGATTGTCAGCCATGGTAAGAAGTTCAATATTGGCCTTGAAGCCGGTTCTAAGCCCGAATTGCACGCCGTCTTGGCTATCAACACCGACAAGAACTCTCTCATTATCTGTAACGGTTACAAAGACGAAGCATACATCGAGCTTGCCCTACTTGCTCAAAAGATGGGTCGTCGCATATTCCTCGTTGTAGAAAAACTCAACGAGTTGAAAAAAATTGCCGAAATAGCTAAGCGCTTCAAAGTACAACCCAACATAGGTATTCGCATAAAACTTGCCAGCTCGGGTAGCGGTAAGTGGGAAGAATCGGGTGGTGATGCCAGCAAGTTCGGTCTCAATTCAAGCGAATTACTCGAAGCACTTGACTTCTTGCGTTCTCGCAAGATGAGCGATTGTCTGCGCTTCATCCACTTCCACATAGGTAGCCAAATAACCAAGATACGCCGCATCAAAAATGCCTTGCGCGAAGCCTCACAATTCTATGTACAATTGCAACGCATGGGCTTCAACATCGAATTTGTTGATATCGGTGGTGGCTTGGGTGTAGACTACGATGGTTCACGCTCATCGTCGAGCGAAAGCAGTATGAACTACTCAATACAAGAGTATGTCAACGATGCTGTATTTACCCTCGTCGATGTATGTAACAAAAATGACCTCCCACAACCCAATATTATTACCGAAAGTGGTCGTTCACTTACAGCACACCACTCGGTACTCATCATTGAGGCTCTTGAAACAACATCTCTCCCCATTTGGGAGGACAAAGAAGAACTCAACGAAGATGCTCACGAATTGGCTCGCGAGTTGTATAATATTTGGGACAACATGAACACTCCGCGATTGCTTGAAAGCTGGCACGATGCTCTTCAAATACGCGAAGAGGCTCTTGACCTTTTCAGCCTTGGAATGCTCGACCTCAATACTCGCGCCCAGATAGAGAAACTTTTCTGGTCTATTGCCCGAGAAGTAAACCAAATGGCTCTTGAGATGAAACATGCCCCCGAGGAATTGCGCAAGATACAACGTCTGTTGCCCGACAAATATTTCTGCAACTTCTCACTATTCCAGTCGCTCCCCGACTCATGGGCCATCGACCAAGTGTTCCCCATCATGCCTATAGGTCGCCTTGACGAGCGTCCCGATCGCACAGCCACATTACAAGATATTACCTGCGACTCGGATGGTAAAATTGCCAACTTTATTTCAAGCAATGGGCCCTCATCATCACTCCCTGTACATGGAGTAGGCAAAGAACCCTATTATATAGGTGTTTTCTTAGTAGGTGCATATCAAGAGATCTTGGGCGACTTGCACAACCTCTTTGGTGACACCAACGCCGTGCATATCAGTGTCTACAAAGACCGATACGAGATAGACCAAATCATCGATGGTGAGACCGTTGCCGAGGTACTTGACTACGTACAATTCTCGCCCAAAAAATTGGTACGTAGCTTTGAGACATGGGCTACTGCTTCTATGAAAGCTGGCATCATCACTCCCGAAGAGGGTCGTGAGTTCTTGTCGAACTATCGCTCGGGTCTATACGGCTACACCTACCTTGAAAGTGAATAACAACAACCAATCATCATAACTGATTAGTCCCACGATTTACGTGGGACTAATTATTTACCACACTTTAATACAAAGGCAATATGCGTTACTTCCTCTACTTTGCATACGACGGCACAAACTACCACGGATGGCAAATACAACCCAATGCCATCACCGTTCAGCTACGTCTTGAGGAAGC
>CAJGDT010000006.1 GCA_904502265.1 uncultured Barnesiella sp.
ATGCAGCCTTTGCGGGTTGTCGCAATTTGCAAACACTTGTGTTACCGGCAAGTTTAGTCAATATGGGTGAAGGAGTTTTTGCTGCATGCTCACGGTTGGTGTCGGCCGATATGTCTGAGTGTAATATTCAAGCATTGCCGGCATGGACATTCTCGTCATGCTCTCTTTTGACAGCTGTTGATTTACCACAATCTCTTATCAATATTGGAGAGGGGGCATTTGCCTATTGCATCTCATTGCAGACTATTGCTCTACCATCCTTGCTCAATCGTATTCATGACTTTGCCTTTGCCGGATGTAATGCAATGAAGGCACTGAATTTTATGCCCGAAGGTTTGGAGGCTATTGGTCGGTATGCATTCTATCAAAATACAACTGCAGCCTATACAGTAGTACCGCGCACAGTATCTTATATTGACGATCATGCTTTTGATGGTTGTATCAGTTCTGCCAATTTTTATTCGTTCCGCGAACTTCCTGCCGATTTGGGTGAAATGGTGTTTGCAAATATGAATGTAGAACAAAAGACTCTTCATGTCGAGACTGCCAGTGTACCTATCTATGAAAGCATGCCTCAATGGAGTGATTTTGGCACCATAAATTCTGCGTCTAACACCGAAGATACTGAGATAGACGATCGTGTAAAAGTAATGTTCGAAAACTATAACTTGAAAGTTGTTGCATCGCAAGATATAG
The DNA here is from genome assembly GCA_904502265.1 of uncultured Barnesiella sp. Classification (GTDB taxonomy): domain Bacteria; phylum Bacteroidota; class Bacteroidia; order Bacteroidales; family Barnesiellaceae_A; genus Barnesiella_A. The sequence goes on from CAJGDT010000006.1 coordinate 697, forward strand.
AAGATCTGCGACTTTTTGATATTTCGGGTATGTTGTTGTGTGCAGTGCAACCGGGCACTTGCGAGGCTGCCATTGATACTTATGCATACAACAATAACATATATCTTTTGCAAATTACATCTATTGATGGCAAACAAACTATATTAAAAGTAGCTCGTATAACACGATAGAATATAATTATTATGGCTAAGAATAAATTACAAAAATTTGCCGACATGGAGACCTACTCGCATGTCTTTCAATACCCCTTTGCAGTGCTTAAAGAGCGCGGTTTCGACATGCGTGGAAAGTGGAATGAGATGTTCTTTCACAACGATAATCCGATAGTGTTGGAGTTGGGTTGTGGCAAGGGCGAGTATGCTGTAGGTTTGGCCCGTCGTTATCCCAATAAAAATTTTATTGGCGTAGATATCAAGGGTGCTCGTATGTGGACCGGTGCCAGTGAAGCGAAAGCTGAGGGTATCGAAAATGTAGCCTTCTTGCGTACACATATAGAGTTGATTACGCACTTTTTTGCGCCCGGAGAGGTGTCGGAAATATGGATTACCTTCCCCGACCCGCAGATGAAGAAAACACGTAAGAGACTCACCTCGACACGTATGCTCGAGCTCTATCGTGAAATCCTTACCGAGAATGGTATTATCCACCTCAAGAGTGATAGTCCCTTCTTATACACTTATACTCGTGCAATGGTGCAAGAGAACAACTTCCCTATCTTGATAGATACCGACGACTTGTACAATTCGGGTATAGATGATGACATCCTTGGTATCAAAACCTTTTATGAGCAGCAGTGGCTTGAGCGAGGCAAAAGTATCAAGTATATCAAGTTTATATACGAGTCTCGCAATGAACTTATAGAGCCCGATATCGAGATAGAGCTTGATGACTATCGTAGCTTCAATAGAAGTAAGCGAAGTAGCAAGACTACCAACAAAGAGTGATAATATAATACATAGCACAGAGCCTCGCAATGGTTGATTGCGAGGCTCTGTGCTATGTATGGGGTTATATTAGTATATAGAACTATCTAAAATAGAGGCTTCTTTAATACGGCTTTTGAGATCGGTAATGTAGTTTACTATATATTGAGAGGCTTCAACTTCTTTGATTTCAATAAAAATTGAAGAGGCTTCTTGAGCATATTTCAATGCTTCACTATAGTTCTCTTCAATCTCATTATATAACGCGAGGTTGGCTGCCGCTTTGGCTCGGCGTCCCTTATCCTTGGCATTTTTATATACATATTCCCATATATACGAAGCTTCGGTGTATTGTTCTCTATCCCAATACTTAAAGGCATCTTTCATGGCCGGATGTCCGGTGACAAAAATGAGGCGATTTGCTATGCGTGTGTGGGGGGCGAAATAGTTCGATGCTTTGTATGCCAAAGTGTTTATAGCTTCGTCTAAGCACTCCTCGAAATTGGGCAAATATGCATTGGCTATGTCGGGAGTATCGCCATATGCTTGCCAATAGAGGGTGTCACTTATGGCTACATTTACCATTTCCTCTTGGGGTACGAAGCATTGCATATATGCTTGTGTGATTATTGAGAGATCGGTACAGAAAACACCGTCGATTGGTGTTACTTGCATGTTGACAATCGGGATAATTGCATTAATAGCTATATGCACATCTTCGTGGGTTTGTGATTGCCATTGTTTCACCTTCTGTTCATCTAAGCCAGCAATGCCGGTAATATTATTGCTATCGGGTGTGAATATCTCTATTCGCTCAAAGGCTTGGCTATGGTACATATAAGTTCCCAATGACATAGCCATTGTCTGCGATATACTATCGGTTGACGATGTGAGACGGTATTGTCTGCCATTTTCATCGATGTATTTGCTGCTCTCATGCAGGCTGTCTGCTTGGCAATTATTTACAATGACAACAGTCGGGTATGGTTGTTTGTAATTAACTTGGGCAGAGCGAAGGGTATTGATTTGCATGTTGTGTACCCAACTACAACTACTCAATGAGAGTAGTAACGCGATAAGTATGATGTGATGCGAATATTTCATAATGTATTGTTTTACGACACAAAGCTACAAAAAAATTATTATCACATTATACGGGCGTGCTAAAAAGTACCTAATCACATATTGCGCTATATATAGAAAAACAGCCACCTTATATAAAAAGATGGCTGTTTTTCGATTGTGATTGAGCAGGGATTCGAACCCTGGACCCACAGCTTAGAAGGCTGTTGCTCTATCCAGCTGAGCTACTCAACCGACCTAAAAGTGCTGCAAAGGTAAGCATTAAAATTGAAAAATGAAAATTGACGGTTGAAAATTGTCGAAACGGTTGTAGTTTCTCTTTATTTAAGGGGTATTTTCGGCTATTTCACCCTATGCAAAGCATCAGAATGGGTAGCCGATGGTAATGTGCCATGCAAAGTCTCGCTTAAAGTCGGGATTGGCTATAGCCCATTTCACAGCATTATCAGCCGGGTTGTAGGCTTTCATACCAAAGTCGGCACGGATTACAACAAAATCGAAGTTGAGGCGAAGACCTAAACCATAGGCCAGTGCTATCTGCTTGTAGAATGTGTCAAAGCGAAATACACCTCCGGGTTGTGTCTCGTAGTCATCTATTGTCCATATATTACCGGCATCAATAAATAAGGCCGACTCAATCTTCCAAAATAGTTTGGCTCGATACTCTATGCTGAGGTCGAGGCGTATATCGCCACATTGGTATATAAAACTATTGTAATTATTATATCCATTGTAGCTACCCGGGCCCAATGAGCGCACCGACCATCCGCGCACACTGTTGGCACCTCCGGCATAGAAACGCTTCTCAAAAGGCATTACGGTTGAGTTGCCATAAGGAACACCCATACCAAATCCTACGTGCATAGCCAACGAGTGATTCTTATTGAAATTGTGCAAGTAGCTGTAGTCGAAATTGGCCTTCACATATTGAGAGTATCGTATTCCAAAGATTTTGTAGCCATCGTCGTAGTGAGCTCCTATCGCATTTGATATGCCAAATAGCAAGTTACCGGCGGTCTCTATCGATGAGCGAAGGGTATATACATTGCTTTGTTTGGCTGTCTGCATAGGAGTATTTTGGTTTATATTACTGGTATAGTAGTTATAACCGATACCCATTATGAAGTGGTCTTCGTAACTATATCGCAACAACGGATTGGCAGGTGCTATTTGCTCCAAAAATCCCTCCATGTATTGAGGTAGATATACATAGTTGATGTCGAGCAAATCAAGGCGATGACGATGACGCTGGCGAGACCAATTGTATCGCCAACCGGCTCCTGCAATGATGCGGGTATACTCCGGTCGCTGTTGATAGTTGAGCGATATGTCAAAGTCGGTAGTGGCAAGAATGCGACGACTAAAGTCGTTGGAAATGAACGGGAAAACAAATTTGGGGACTTTAAGACCCATACGGCCTCCCAATTCGGTATAGTGATTGTTGATAATACCTTCGATTGTTCCCGACACACTTTCATAGGCACCACGTACCTCGGCGGTAAAAGTTTCCGAACCCTTGAATATGTTGCGATGTTGGTATGATAGTTGAGCGGCTACACCCAAGTCTCCTTCCGAGTTAGTACCCTCAATCTCAGCACTGATATTTTGTGCGCGACTCGGAGCTATGAAAATATAACAATCCAAGAGGTTGTTTTCATCGCTTATCACATGTTGGACAAACCGTATATTGATACTCTTTAAGTAGGATAGTCGTCCAAAAGAGGTGTATGTGCGATTGACAGCATCGGTGTTATATAGTTTTCCCGGTTCAATAAAACAGTTGTCGGCAATAGCTCGTTCTGTGAGGTAGTGGTTATCGCCATATAGAATATTGACATGTTTATATTGCTTGGCCATGGTAACATCTATATCCGACAAATTGAGATTGTTGAGCATGGGGTCGGTAATGACGTATACTTTGTTGATGTAGTATCGGTGGTAGTGGTCGTAAGACCTTGGGCGTCGTACATCCACAACCGAAGGCATAGGTTGTAGTGAAACCGAAAGTTCTACTCCACGCGATGTGGCTATGGTATCGGCGTTGAAGCTAATATAGTCTTTGATAAAACTGAAATAACCATTGTTGCGAAGTTGCGAAGTGAGGCGATCGCGTTCTTGGTTAAGCAACGAGCGGTCAAGTAGCATACCTTCTTTAATGAGTGAAGGCTGAGAGCGAACAATACTATCGATATCGGCTTGGGGTATGTCAAATATCAACGTATCTATATAGAAGGGTTCGTTGGCCTTTACGTTGTAGGTAATATTCATGCGACGGTTTTTCACGATCGTATCGGCTGTAACCTCGGCATGCATGTAGCCCATATTCGACAAGGCTTTGGATAGTTGGTAACAAGAAGATTCCATAGCCTCCTCGCTGTACAATACCGGCTCTTTACCAATGTTGCGTAGCCAGCGGTTGATAAAGTTGGTGGTATCTTTACCCGAGAAGTTGTATAGCGTGAGTTCCAAGGGGAGAAATCCCAAGATGCGGTAATTGGGATTTTGTTGGATATAAGTCTTGAGACTTCCTGCCGATATCTCTTTTTTATCGGTTTTGATAGTAACGTTATCGAGTAGGTATTCGCCCTCAGGTACGTGTCGTGTGGGGCTACAACCGACAATAATGCACACAATAAGCATCACAATGATACTTACAAACCAGTGTTGATATGCGGGCGTGTGCTTCATACGTGTGTGTAGCTGATACAATCATACAAAGATAATACAAATTGAGTGTGTGTGCTATATTTTGAGAAATTTTATTATCTTCGCAGTGCAAAAAACAGTTGCAATATGTAACTTTTCTTGGATTATGAAACAGAAACTCTTTACCAAAACCTTTACATTGACCCCCGGAGAGTGCAATGGACAGCAAGAGATGTCGCTTTCATTCTTGGTTGGTCGCATCATTAAGGTCGCATCTTTACACGCCGATTCATGGGGTGTTGGTTATGAAAAGATGATAGCAAGTCGCACGGCATGGGTGTTGTCTCGCCTTTCTATCGAGATGAAACGTTTCCCTGCTATCAATGAGAATTATACACTTGAGACCTGGATTGAAGACTACAACACGCGTTTTTCGACTCGTAATATGGCTATTCTCGATAGTAAAGGAGAGGTTTGTGGCTATGCTCGCACAATATGGTTGGTACTCGACCTTGAGGCCCGCCGAACAGCCAATATGGAGGAACTGAACGAATTGCGCACGTATGTACTTGATCGTCCATGTCCTATTGATCCACCTACACGCATGCGTGCCGAGGATGGTGAGAAAATAGACTCTTTTGCAGTGCGTTATAGCGATATTGATTTGAATCGCCATGTCAATAGTTCTCGCTATGTAGAGTATTTGCTCAATCAATATCCTTTTGAGTGGTTTGACAATAATCGTGTTGCTCGTTTTGAGATTGCTTATGCTCACGAGGCGCGTCCGGGTATAGAGATTGATGTATATCGAGAGATAAAAGATGAGAATGATCATACACTTGAACTGCGTCACGAAGGCAATACTTTGTGTCGTAGTCGCATTGTGTTTGCGCCACGTACCGAGCCGCTATATATCCCTTTCAATGGCTAATATTTATTGAACCAAACATAAGCGAGCAACTCTATCGGGTTGCTTGCTTATGTTTTTTATCTATCGATGTTCAGTCAATCTTCTCATTTATAAGGTTGCCTTTGGAATCGAAATGTATTTTCATAGGTCGTTCGCCTGTCATCTTTATCTCATATCCATCCTTGTCTCGTTCAATACTGTACATGAGGTGCTTGGGATACCTTTGTTGCATATACTCCTGTGCAGGTTGAGGTAGTAGTGAAATGGTGGAGGCGGGTAGTGCATTCTCCATTTTGTTGTCAATTTCAAGCCATCGACCCTTTCGATCAAACAGTACTTCATCTCCATTGGATAGCATTACTTTATGATATCCATACTTTACAATTCGTGCGCTGGAAATCATCTCTTCGGCAAAGTGCGTTGAAATGAATTCTTGTATATTCTGAGGCAGATCTTCAATCTTAACCTCTTTTTCTCTTCGCTCGGCATAAACAAATAACGAAATACTGATAAACAAAGCCGATAATAGGGCATTAATCCATAATTTTTTCATACTTTTACATTTGAATTTATAGGTTACTATAAAACAAACAATAGTGACTACCGAATGTTTTTCATGCAGGTAGTAGCGGTAGCTTAAAGTTGTTTAAAAGAGACCTTAACAAAGAGATGACACGCCGACCGAGAAAAATACTTATCGTAGCAGTGCTGATAGTGACATTTGTTGTGTTACTACCTTTGTTGGTCTATTTGCCTCCTGTACAGCGTACAGTTATCAATTATGCCGAGCAGTGGGTAGGTACGCATACACCTATAGGCCTATCAGTGGAGCGTTTTTCGTTGAAGTTTCCATTGCGACTTGCATTGCATGATGTTGTACTTACAACGTCGGACATCGACACGATGGCAGTAGCCGGTGAGTTGCAGGCAGATGTAGCACTCATGCCTTTGATGGCTCAAAAGGTTGTTGTGCGCAATGTGTCGTTGCACGATGCGCAAGCTTGTTACATCACTCCTGATTCTTCTCTTAATCTTGTTGCCGAGATAGGCCGTGTGGCATTGTTGGATGGTACAATAAGGCTCTCTGATAGCAAGGTGAATCTGGGCGAAATAGCTCTCGATAATTCGACTATCGCAATGTATTATAGGAGTGCTCCCGATACGACGGAGCAAGATACAAGTGCTACTGTTGCGTGGGATGTTGAGTTGGAACGCTTGCACTTGTCGCAAGTCGATTTTACAATGCGAATGCCTGAGGTTTTCGACACGTTACAGGTGTACATGGCGGATGGAGAACTTGTGGGTGCTAATATCTCGCTAGCACAACAATGGGTTGATGTGCAGGATGTTGATATTGCACAAGGTAATTATCGTTATGTGGCACTTTCATCGGATGAGGATGCCTATGTGGCCGAGTCTACAACTGAATCCTCGGTCGATACTGTATCCACACAGCCATGGAAAGTGCGTGTGCATAGGGTAAAGTTGTCCGATAACACAGCCTCATATATTACCACAGCTGCCGAACCGAAGAACGGAATGGACTTTTCTCATATCGAGGCAAGTCGTATCAACTTACAACTATCGGATGTCTATAACTGTGGTGGTGAATTGCATTTATCGCTCGATACGCTTTCGCTCTATGAACGTTCGGGATTGTGTGTAACGCAAGCACAATGTTACTTTGCCATGACTGATGAGGGTGTGTTGAGGCTCTCGGACCTTGTGCTGAATACTCCATTCAGCGACTTGTCGGCTACGGCCGAAGTCGATATGAGCCTCTTCGACAAAAATCCCGATGCCCCGTTGCGCATGTTGGCACAGGCACATCTGTCGTGTCGCGACATAGCCTATATCTACCCCGATGCTTCGCAATACTATATACACACTACTCGCGACCGTTCTTTATTACCTATTCACGATGTGATTTCGGTCAATATTGATGTCGATGGTATCGCACAAGATATTGTTGTCGATAAGTTCAACCTATCGCAAATGGGTGTTTTCTCATTAGATACCCGGGCTCGATTGAGTAATCCGCTGGATGAGAAGAAGCGTAATGTAAGTGTATCGTGTGCGTTCAGGAGTTCCGGTCACTTTTCGCTCGAAAATTTTGTGCCCGATACGCTCCTTGCTCAACACTTAGTGGCACAGCCGATAAAGGCTTATATTAATGCCGGTGTGTCGGGTAGCGATGTTGAGGCCGATGCCAAGTTGCAATGTATGGGTGGAGATATATTGGCCGATGCTGTATATAACCTTAATAGTGAGGAGTATGATGTAAAAGCCAAAGTGTGCAAGTTGCCCATGAATATCTTTATGCCGAGCGATACGATAGGGGCTCTCACAGCGCAAGCTGAGTTGAAGGGTGTGCATTTCTCTTTCGACAAGCCCGAGACATCGTTATATGCCCGCATGCACCTTGACACGCTTGATTATCGTCATTATTTATACCGCAATATAGATGTGGAAGCGCAAGTTGTCGATCAGCAATGGTCGATGAATGCCATAAGTGACTTGCAAGAGCTCGCCCTGCACATAGATGCACAAGGTGCGCTAATGCCCGATATGCTCACCGCCAATGTGTCGGCCCAAATCGATAAGGTTGACTTGGAGGCTCTTCACTTTTCGCAGACACCCTTCGATGTAGCCGGTAGCATCAAGACCGAAATGGTGCTGTCGAGTATCGATAGTATTATACAAGCCGATGTGGCAATAGATGACCTTGTAGTGGGAATGGACGAGTATCGTTATTATGCCAACCCCATAAGTCTGTTGGCTGCAAGCGATGTGACATATAGCTATATAGATCTTCGTACAGGAGATTTCGAGGTGAATGTATCGTCCGATACCGGTATAAAAAATCTACAGCCGAGTTTCAATCGTCTCACCCAATTGGTCGATACAATTTTCCAAACACAGCGTCTCGATATGGATGAGTTGCACCGAGGCTTGCCACCATTTGTTTTCTATGCCCGTATGGCCGGTAATAATGTTGTGCAGCGCTATATCAATAGCAAAGGTATACGTCTTGCCAATCTTGACTTTGAGGCATCAAACGACTCTTTATTCAATCTTGCCGGTGTGGTGAATCGTTTGGAAGTGTCGGGAATGTTGCTCGATACTGTTGCGATAGATGCCTATGAGAAGGACGAACGTCTCAACTACCGGTTGGCCGTGGGTAACCGACCCGGCAATATGGACGAGTTGGCGCATGTGCGTGTTGAGGGTTTTTTATCGGGTAATAGTACACGACTCTATTGCTTACAGAACAATCGTCAGCAAGAGACCGGTTTTCTTTTTGGTTGCAAGGTCGATTTCTTGGGCGAAGTCGTACAACTCACCTTTGGCCCCAAAGAACCTATCATTGGATATAAAAAATGGCTGTTGAATAAAGATAACTACTTGTCGATAAATCATGTTCGGCACACAATTGATACCGATGTGCGACTATCATATGGCAATAGTCACCTCTTTATTACTACCGATGATAGGCGCAATAAGGATGTGAGTGGAACACATATTGACCTGAAAAATATAGAGTTGTCCGAATGGCTCACGATGTCGTCGTTGATAGCTCCTATGTCGGGTAATCTTTCGGCCGATGTGTACCTTGATATGCCCCCCAAAGGAATAGAGGCATCTGGTGCTTTTGATATTGTTGATTATGAGTATAATAATACCAATATAGGAACCTTACATGCCGAACTTGAGTACATCTTGGATGATGAAGGAGGTAATGATGTGAAGGCTCTTATGCAACACGATGGCAATGACGTGCTTGAGGCTACTGCATACCTTGGTGTGGGTAATCCCAAACCTATTATAGGTGAAATATTGATAGATAAAATGCCCCTGTCGGTAGCTAATGCATTCTTCCCTTCCAATATGGGTGTATTTGCTGGAGAACTTAACAGTAAACTCACCGTGACAGGTACGTTGGATGAACCGGTTGTCAATGGTAATGTGCGATTTGACAAGGCTACTATGCAGTTCAATCAAGTAGGTGCATCGTTGGCACTGAGCGACGATAAAGTGTTGATACAAAACAGCCGATTGAAGTTTGACAACTACTACGTACGAGGTGTCAACAACAATCCTCTCAATATAGATGGTATAATCAATTTTGAGCGGCTCAGCAATATAGGTATAGATCTCACCATACAGGGCGAAAATTTCCAACCTGTTGGTATCAAAGAGAATCGTTCAAGTATCATTTACGGTTCGGTATTTACTGATATGGATATCCGAGTAAAAGGTTCGCTCAATGACTTGAAAGTAACAGGAGGTGTGTCACTTTTATCGGGAACCAATGCAACATATGTTATGCAGAGTGGCTCTTCGTTGTCGAGTACCGATTACTCCGATATGGTTAGTTTTGTCTCTTTTGCCGATACCGTGTCAGCACAAAAGAGTAACGAGAAGTTAGAGAAGCGTACCAATAATTTTGCCGCTACGATAGGTATAGATATTGATGATGGCGTGCAGTTGGGTGTAAACTTGTCGGTTGATGGAAAAAACAGAGTTGACCTTGTTGGCGGCGGCGAGTTGCTCTATACTGCCACAGCCTTGGGTGACAACCGAGTGTCGGGACGTTACAATTTGACAGGCGGATTTGTGCGTTATACACCTCCTATTATATCGCAAAAGATATTCAACATACAAGATGGCAGTTATGTGTCGTGGAATGGTGAAATGCTTGACCCATTGTTCAACATTACAGCGGTACAGACACAACGCTCGACGGTAAAAACCGGTGATGAGTCGCGCCTGGTCGATTTTGATATTTCTATTAAACTTACCAATACACTCAAAGATTTAGACATAGCCTTTGATCTTGCCACCACCGAGGATATTACTATCGATAATGAGTTGCAGGCTCTCACTGCCGAGCAGCGCGAGGCTAAGGCATTGAATATGTTGTTGTATAACTCATATAGTGACCTGGCAACTGCGGTTGATAACTATTCGATTAACGACCCGCTTAATATGTTCCTTGAGTATGAATTGAATACCTGGGCACAGCGTACTTTGCGTGGAGTAGACCTTACCTTTGGTATCGACAACTATGGTATTGACGGAACCGGTACACAACGCACCGATTATTCATACCAGTTCTCCAAGAATCTTTTCGATAACCGCCTGAAGGTTGTTATTGGTGGTAGCTATGCTTCAAATCAAGACGTAACACAAAACTTAAGTGAAAATCTTATTGATGATATTTCCTTGGAATATCGTCTCGATAAGCGCGAGAATATGTATCTGAAAGTCTTCCGTCAAACCGGATATGAAAGCATTATTGAGGGCGAGATAACACAAACAGGTATAGGTTTTATGTATCGCAAGCAGATACAATCGTTGCTGGATTTCTTCAAGAGAAAACCTAAGCCTGATACTAAGGTTAAGCAAGAGAAAGATGCAGCAACCGACTCGATTGTTGACATCAATTATACTCCCACTAACACTGTTGTACCGCAAGTATTTGAAGAGAAAGAGGAGGTTGAACCATGAAAGGTGCACGTGTAATATACATATTGTCTTTGTTTGTCGTCGCGATAATGTTGACGACAGGATGTTCTACAACCAAGCGTTTGGCTGAAGGTGAGATATTATATACGGGCGTGAAAGAGATGACTATAGAGAGTGCCGATGGCGGAAAGATTGCTCCAACAGTTAATAGTGAGGTGAAAGATGCACTGTCTGTACCACCCAACAATGCTCTCTTTTCATCAAACTCTATCAAGTTTCTCCCTATTGAATTGTGGGCATGGAACAACCTATATACACCCAATGAAAAGAGTGTAAAGGGTTGGTTGTACAATATCTTTGCAGCCGAGCCCGTACTGATACAAACGGTGCGTCCCGATATACGTGTGAGCATGGCTAAGGATATTCTTTTCAACAACGGTTATTTCAACTCGACATCGAGCTATACCGTCAACTATGATGAAAAGAATAGCAAGAAGGCATCGGTAAGTTATCGCGTAGTAGCAGGTACACCTTATACACTTGATAGCATATCGTTCCCGCTCGATACCACACACGTGGCATCGGTGATACGAAGCATTGCCGACAAGTCGTTGCTATACAAAGGCCAGCGATATTGTGCCGATACGTTGGCTCTGGAGCGAGAGCGTATTACTTATCAGTTGCGCGATAGTGGATTTTACTATTTTCGCAGCGAGTATTTGGTATATCAAGCCGATACCACACGCAATAGTGGCTGTGTAGACTTGCGTATGCTAATATCTCCCACTGCGCCATACGATGCCTTGCGCTCGTACAAAACCGGTAAAATTACTGTGCGGATGCATCCTCCCGAAGGTGAAGGAGTGCCCGACACGTTGTCTTTCCGTTCAATTGATGTATATGCCTACGAGGGGTTGAAGTTGCGTCGCAGTCTGTTGCCGTCAAGCATAGATATGCGTACGGGGCGAACTTTCTCGCTGACAGACCAAAACCAATCCTTGCGCAATCTATCGTCGCTTGGTATCTTCCGTTCGGTCGTAATGGATGTTACCCCCATTGACTCGATACAAGGGCGTGACTCGATTGATGTAGACATAGACTTACGCTATGCCCTGCCTATGAGTATGATGGTAGAGGCCAATGTGGCTTCAAAGTCAAACAGCTATTTAGGCCCGGGATTGATTTTAGGACTTTCGCATAACAACCTTTTTGGCGGTGGAGAGCAACTCTCAGTGTCGCTCAATGGTAGCTATGAATGGCAGACAGGTAAGGATGTGGATGCTTCGCTTTTCAATTCGTATGAGTTCGGATTTAATAGTTCGTTGATATTCCCCCGCATGTTGGGTATTCGTCCGCCTCGTTACTTGCGAAGGCTCAAGTCGAGTACTCGCATACAGTTGGGTGCCAATATCATGAACCGTCCGCACTACTTCCGCATGGTTTCGTTCAATACGGCCTATGCCTACGAATTTCATACTTCTTCGACAGCGATGCACAACTTCACACCCTTTGAATTGGGGTATACCAAGATGCTTCGTACCACCGAGGAGTTTGATAAGACCCTTGCCGAAAATCCGGCTATCGCACTCAGTTTCCGTGACCAGTTTATCCCTAAGTTGAGCTATATGTTTACCTACGACAACGGATATGAGAAGGAAAAGAAAAACCGTTGGATATGGCAGATAGGATTCAGTGAGGCCGGTAATATATTTTATGGTGCTTACTCATTGTTTGGCGTAAAGGGCGAAAAGAAAATCTTCGGCAATCCCTTCTCGCAGTTTGTAAAACTCACCAACGAACTGAAGTATTACCATTACTTTACCGGCAAGCTGTGTATTGCGTCACGCCTCTATGTCGGAGCCGGGTATGCCTATGGCAATGCTACCGAGTTGCCCTATAGCGAGCAATTCTACATAGGTGGTGCCAACAGTTTGCGTGCTTTTACTATTCGCTCAATAGGCCCGGGTAGTTATCGACCCGATATGTCGAACGAGAACGGATTCTTCGACCAAACCGGTAACTTTAAATTGGAAGCCAACATAGAGTTGCGTGTGCCTATCTGGGGCGGATTGGAGGGTGCGCTCTTTGTGGATGCCGGTAATATATGGCTGTTGAAGAAGGACGATTTGCGCCCGGGAGGAGAGCTGTCGCTCAAATCATTTGCGCGCGATATAGCGCTGGGAACCGGTCTGGGTGTGCGTTACGACATAGCCAACTATCTGGTAGTGCGTGTCGATGTAGGTGTGCCCATTCACGCACCCTACTATACACAAAAGTCGGGCTACTACAACATCGAAGGTTCATTCTGGAAAAACCTCCGATTACACTTGGCTATCGGTTATCCGTTCTAAAAGATTTATTACTCTGCCGCCGGGGCATTTTCATCGACAGGCTGTGATTCGTTCTCCGATGTAGTTCCTTCTGTTGCAGTCGCATCCCCATCGGCGGTTATCTCTACGTTGTAGCGAGTCTTACCTTTGTGCTCTTTAATCACATCGATTGAGGGTGTAGTGATTTGCAAAGAACCTTCGGGCATGTTGAGTACTTTGCTCCATTGCATCATCATGCTACGGTTGCGCATCTCTATGTATCGTGCGAGTTTGCTCTCGGCATCGGTGCCATAAAGCGTACGTAACTTGTCATTGAGGCTACCATCGGTGGCGAGACCACGTACGGTGAGCAACGAATCGGCGTAGGCTGTAATTTGAGGTGATTTTAACGACATTTTTTGATAAGTGTCTATATCCACCATATTAAGGCTCTCGGCGCGTTCGGGATTACGTGAGAGGTAATAGTCGCGTTTGATGTCATTCTCGATAATGGCTTGTATGCCTTTTTCGTAATTGACCTCGTGTTGCAAGCGAATGCGAAGGTCGGGCTCCTCGGCAACAATTTTCGATAGTTTCTCTATTTTATCGTATTGTTCGGGTGTAAATTGATGTTGCCAAGCGCTGAACTCAATCTCCTTAATCTCGTCGCTATTGAGTCCGAAAGCCTCGGCCAATAGGTCAATGGGTGCTGTGGCTATCTTGACAAGTACGTTGACAAGTGCTTGTACAATAATCTTGCCATACGAGAACTGCGGCGAGTTGATATCGCCCGATATAGGAAGGTCGATGTCGGCCTTGCCTTCGCGGTCGGTGAGGACAACCATGGCGAGTTTTAAGGGGACAATGCCAAATTCGGCATCTACATCGGTGCGCTTGTTACCCACGGTAGGATTGTATAGCGATAGCTTGTTTGTACCCTTCAGTTGGCTGTTGTTAATGATGTTTTGACCTCTGAAAGATAGTTTGCCATCAGTAATAGGATAACCAAAGAAGTCCAACGAATAGGGCGAAATATCCTTGAGGTTGAAGTTGTTGAGGGTTAATGTGAGGTCGTGATTTTGGGTGGCTATGTTGCCATTCCACTTGGCTCGCAATGCTCCTGTTCCTTGCAATACAGCAAACAATTCAATGTCGTTGACTCCTTGTGTTGAGAAACAGGGAGTCTTAAATCTGATTTTGCTCAATTGTAAAGCAAATGGCTCGGGAAGTGTATTGTCTACGTAGGTAAAGTTGCTGTTGCTCATGACAATATTTTCGACCGATATATCCAACTTGGGTGAGTCTTGTGCTGTGCTGTCGGTTTGTTCGGCTACCACTACGTTTTCCTCAGGCTCTTGGGCTGTTTCTTCTTGGCTGTTTGTAGCAAACAGCGATGACAGGTTGTTGCTACCATCGTTATATATTTCATATCGGGCCGACACACCATCGACAACAAAGTTACGTAACTTGATAATGTAGTCGTTTGCGATATTGATATGTTCTATGTTGGTTTTGAAATGGTTGAGTTGAGCCAACTCTTTGCCGGCAGCATCATTGATAACGACACTATCTATTTGCACAGCACCATCGATGTCCGATGCCATGAGGTTTTCGATATTACCATTGGCGTGTACAGTCAATCCCAATAAACCACTAACATCGCCTACATTTACGGCGTTTTTCATGAATGGCATAAGTACACCGAGTGGATATTCCGAGATTTTACAAGTGAGGTCGTAGTTGAGGCTTGATTGCTCATACATGGCCTTGAGGTCGAGATTACCACCACGAGCAAAGTCAAGATAAAGTTCAAGATTGGCACCTTTGCCCGATAGGTCAATCTCAGGGATGTCGAGCTTGATGTGGTGCATGGTCCAGTCTATATCGAGTACATTGTCGGCATAGCGCACTTTACCGTTGTTCAGTGCAATGTTCTGCAATAATATACCCCATCCATTCTCTTGCGAGGACTTTGTATCGATGGTATCGGCTTCGGCGGTTTCGACACTTACGGTGTCGGCAGCTACCGATTTATTAGCAAAGAAAGTGAGTATGTCATCAAAGTTGAGGCTATCACCTTCGCGCAGTCTGGTGGCTTGAGGCTCATCGATTCTTATGTAGTCTACTACAATCTTTTTACGTAATATACCCCACACACTCACGTCGGCATCAAAGTGACCTATAGAGGCAAATGTGTCGACCTCGTTGGGCTCGTAGAGTACAAAATTGTCAACCTTGGCACGACCAAGAAGGAGTTTCATGTCGAGATTTTCGATTGTTATCTTGCGACCAACAAGATCTCTGCAGTTTTTTTCAATATACCACTTGGCTATGGGCGACACCAATAGCGACACAAGTAACAACAATGCTATGATTACAGAAAGTACAATAATGGTAATTTTCAAGCCTCTTTTCATAGGAGATAGATATAATAGTGTTTCTAAATGTGTGCGTAAAGGTACAATATTTTTGTCTATTAATGCCGAACAATTGTATTGTAAGTTTATAAAAAATGTTTTGGAGGTATGAGTTCTACAAAAAAATATATACCTTTGTGGCGTATTGGTTCGATGTAAGCCATTCATGGATGCCTGATTAAAAGGGAATTAGGTGAGAGTCCTAAACAGTCCCGCTGCTGTAAGCTCTGTACAATGGCATGAGTATCGTTGCCACTGACCTCGTGAGGTTGGGAAGGCGCTCGTGCTTGGAGTAAGTCAGAAGACCTGCCAATGCAAGTATTTTTCAATAGCTTTCGAGGAAAGAGCTTATTGATAAGACCGTGAGCATTGGTTTCTCCAGTTTACCTCTCTTCTTATTAAGCCCCTCGGATATAAGCTATATATGGTGACTTTAATAGCTAATGATGAGAATGAATACTCTATCGAGGTGGTTGATAACCTTACTTATATTATGTGTAACTTCGGTTGTGGCATGGGCACAAACCGATGCGGATATTGATGTGGATATAGACCTGGATTCAATCTCTATGCACACACTCAACGAGGTAATTGTTACAGCCAATCGTTTTACCGAAGTAATACCCTCACAGAAACTTACCGGCAAGGAACTTGAAGGTCTCAACAGCCTCTCGGTGGCCGATGCCTTGCGCTACTTCTCGGGTGTGCAACTCAAGGATTATGGTGGTGTGGGTGGTATCAAAACGGTGAATATCCGTGGTATGGGTAGCGAGCAGATGGGTGTCTACTACAATGGTATTCAGCTTGGTAATGCCCAAAATGGACAGGTGGACTTGGGAAAATTCTCGCTCGAAAATATCGAGGAGATTTCGCTATATAATGGTCAGCGTAGTGATGTGTTCCAGACAGCACGCGAGTTTGGCTCGGCAGGCTCTATCTATCTCACTACGCGCAGGCCTCGATTTAAAGAGGGTGAAAGGGCTAATCTGAAGGCCGGCCTTAAGGTGGGTTCGTTCGATTTTCTCAGCCCCTCGATATTGTGTGAGTATAAAATCACCGATGATATATTTGCCACTTTCAATGCCGAGTGGATCAATTCAAGCGGAAAGTATGAGTTCCGCTATCGTCGCGTAACACCAGCCGGCGAGGTGGCATACGATACTACCGCCATACGCGAGAATGGTGATATAGATGCAGTGCGCATAGAGGGTGGTGTGCAAGGTTACATGCCTCGTGGTAAGTGGAAGGCTTATATGTATCACTATACGTCAGAGCGAGGTATCCCCGGTGCTATTGTCAACAATGTGTGGCACCGAGGCGAGCGACTATGGGATAGAAACTCGTTTGTACAAGCGATGTTTGAGTATGATATTACGCCCAAACTCAGTACCAAAGTAAATGCAAAATATGCCTTCGACTATACACACTATGTAAATAACGACGACAAGTTGATACATGTTGACAACATCTACAAGCAGCGCGAAGTGTATGCATCGTGGGCCAATAAATATACCATCCTGCGCAATTGGGATGTGTCGTTGGCGTATGATTATCAATGGAATCAACTATCGGAGTATCGCGATGTGCAACGCAATACACACTGGGTGTCGTTGGCATCGGCTTATGCCTTGGGCGACTGCTTTAAGGTGCAGGCTTCGGCTCTTGCCACTATTGTCGATGAGGAGGAGCGTGGTCGTGATGAAGTGCCTGATAAGTTTAAGGTTACTCCGGCGGTGTTCCTTTCGTACAAGCCCTTCGAACAAGCCGACTTGGTGTTGCGTGCGTTCTATAAGCAGAGCTATCGCATGCCTACCTTCAACGACCTCTACTATACCGATATGGGCAATGCCTACCTGAAGCCCGAGTTGGCTACCCAGTACAACGTAGGTGTGCTCTATGACCTCGACCGCAATGACAATATTTTTTCATTCTTTCGCATAGGCGCCGATGTGTACTACAATAAGGTGAAGGATAAAATTATTGCCTATCCCAAGGGGCAGCAGTTCCGTTGGACGATGCTCAACCTCGGTGTGGTAGATATTCGTGGTATAGATGCACAGGCCATGGCGGTATTTCGCTTCCCTTACCAAATAGAACTTACGACCAAGTTGCAATATACCTATCAGCAGGCTATCGACATTACCGACCCCAATGACAACTTCTATGGACACCAGATACCCTATATACCCTGGCACAGTGGTTCGGCCATTGTGATGTTGAGCTGGCGTGAATGGATGCTCAATTACAGCTTTATCTATGTGGGTGAGCGCTATAATCAGCAGGAAAATATCATCTATAACTATACTCAACCCTGGTATACCAACGACGTGTCGTTGGTGAAGATATTCCGCCTCAAGGATGTTGTGCTTAAGGCTACTCTCGAGGTGAACAACTTGCTTGACCAGGACTATGATGTGATACTCAATTATCCCATGCCCAAGCGCAACTACCGCGTAGGTATAACAGTAGAGATATAACGATGAAAAGAATTCTATACATACTGTGTCTTATGGTGCTGCTCACAACAGCGTGTCGCACCGACGAGATGGTTATACCCTCCGAGTACGACCGCTTGCCTATTGCACCTACACCACATTGCAACCCCATAGGTATGTATGTGCTCAATGAGGGTAACATGGGCAGCAACAAGGCATCGATAGACTATGTCGACTTCGAAAATGGACTATATGCTCGTAACTTGTATGCCGAGCGTAACCCAAGTGTAATCAAGGAGTTGGGTGATGTGGGCAATGACTTGCAGATATACGGTAGCAAGTTATATGCAGTACTCAATAGCTCGCATAAGGTTGAGGTAATGGATGCCCGTACATTGGTGCGTATAGGACAGATAGATATACCCAACTGCCGTTATATCAACTTTCACGAGGGTAATGCTTATGTAACCTCTTATGTAGGACCTATAGCCATCGACCCCAATGCACAGCCCGGTGCCGTGTATCGTGTCGATACGACCGATTTGTCTATTACCGGTAGGTGTGCGGTGGGTTATCAGCCCGAGGAGTTGGTTATAACCGATGGGCGTATATATGTAGCCAATTCGGGTGGTTATCGTAAGCCCAACTATGATAATACCGTTTCGGTGATAGACTTGGCCACCATGAAGCAGATACAAAAAATAGCCGTTGCTCCCAACTTGCATCGTGTGCGTCAGGATGCCTATGGACGGTTGTGGGTGTCGTCGCGAGGCGATGAGGCTTCAATCCCTTCGCGCCTTATTGTACTGGATCACAAAGAATCATCATCGCGCGAAATGGTTGTGACCGATACGCTCGACATACCATGCTCCGATATGTGCATCGTTGGCGATTCTCTCTATTTTTATAGTCTGGCGTGGAGTGATAAGTTGGAGCGTAATGTTGTCTCCTATGGTATCATCAACGTGCGTACCAAGGAGTTGGTTACCGATAACTTCATAACCGACGGCACAGAAACAGCGATAGAGAAACCTTATGGCATAGCCGTAAATCCGTCCAACGGCGATATATATGTAACTGACGGAAAAAACTATGTGTCGAGTGGAACGGTACATTGCTACAATCGTGAGGGTGTGCGACAATGGAGCATGCGAGCCGGCGATATACCTGCGCACATGGTATTCTTAAATAGAGAAGGACAATGAAGAAGATACTGTATATATTGGCAACTATATTGCTGACCCTGACAGCATGCCAGCCCGAGATACCCATGGTAACGTCGGGGTTGGACACTACCTATGCCGTAGTGCGCATGCGAGCATTGCGATTGCACCCCGAGTACAGTGGCGAACGTTATGAGTGGAGCATGCCGGATAGCAATGGTAACGACTCGATTGTAGCCACCACTCGCGATTACCTCTTTGTGAGTTCCCAAGCCGGCGTGTATCGCTTGAAGTTTCAGATAATCGATGCCGATAATCCCTTTACACACAATATGGTGATAACTGTGTGGGATGAGGAGGTAGCATATAGCCGGTATATAGCGCATGTGTACGACTATCGCCCTGCGCCCGGGCAATTTGTAGGCGATATGCCTCGCTATGAGGAGGGCGATACCGAGGAGCGTATGCGAGCCAAGGTAGAGGAGTGCATCAGTGGTACACAAGATGACTTGATTTCGTTGGGCGGATTTGGTGGCTATGTGACATTCGGATTTGATCACTCGGTGGTCAATGTACAAGATTCACTCGACTTTATGATATTGGGTAATGCGCTTTATGCCTCTTCAGAGGGTAGTGGCTTAGGGTCGGCCGGAAGTGCCGAACCCGGGATTGTAATGGTGTCGCTCGATAGCAATAGCAATGGTATTCCCGATGATGAGTGGTATGAGTTGGCCGGCAGTGAGCATACCAATAAATCTACTGTACACTCATACGAAATAACCTACTATCGCACACCCACCGATCACGAACCTACGCCACGACCCAATAGCGGTGTGACTGACACTACTTATATAGCTTGGAGTGACAATCAGGGTCGAACAGGATACATAGAGCGTAATGCATTCCACAACCAAGAGTATTTTCCTCAATGGCTCTCTGACAATACGCTTACTTTTAAGGGCACACGTCTGCCCGATAATGTGGTAGATGTACAAGGTGATGGCTCTTACTATGTACTCAATGCCTTTGACTGGGGTTATGCCGACAATCATGCCAATAGTGCCTCGGTGGAGCAAACAGGTTTCGATATTGACTGGGCGGTTGATAGTGCAGGAAATAGAGTAAATCTGCCTTGTATAGACTTTGTGCGGGTATATACCGGCGTGAACCAACAATGCGGTAGAATAGGCGAGGTGTCGACTGAAATATGCCGAGCCGAGGATCTGCATGTGGCAGAAGAATGGAAGTGAGGCAATGTATGTTATCAATAGTAATAGAAAGGAGACTCCACTTGAGTCTCCTTTTTGCTTATATAATATGCCGATATAGAGAACTTATGTCGGCTTAGTGAAAATTTATTCTTAAGGTAAAAATTCCTCTTTAATAGCCTTCTTGAGTCGCGATATGCGGTTGTATACTACCGACTTTTCTTTACCCAACAGTACGGCAATGGTAGTGGCCGATAGTCCGGCTATGAGGTACGCATATAGGCGGTAATCTTTCTCTTTGAGTGCGGGATGTTCGGCACGGAAGCGTTGCATCACATTGTCTTGTTGCAGGTTGAGAACTCTCTCAAACTCGGCTTGCGCCTCATCGTCGTTGCGAAGTTCCTTGATAATATCTTGTACCTCGGCGATGATTTTCTTCTGCAACTTGTCGCTACCTTCATACACATAGTATTGCTCGCATAGGCGTGTGAGAATTGCGTAGTTGCTACCCGACCTAAAAGATTGCTCCTCGGGTTGAGGGGTAGTAGTAGCTGTAGGTGTGGAGAGTTGTTTGAAGTCCTTAATAAGCGACAGTATATCGTCGAATGAGTATTCGCGATATAAGCCATAGCGCAAGTTGCCCCAAAGTTTGATATTGAAGAAACGAAGACGAATAATGTTGCTCGAAAGCAAC